>DATGFY010000381.1:0-3556 GCA_035308785.1 Bacteroidota bacterium
GTTGCAACCGCGCGAAGTTCGGCGATCGATGTAAACGAGGATGAACCGCCACACGAGCCGATCAACCGGATGCTATCCCCAGTCATCGGCGAAAAAGCAAATGCATAGGTCTTAAAACTCATATGTGTTGCGGGCGGATACGTTGGGTTTGAGGTCAAATTCGCAACGGTTTGCCAACCACTCTTCGTGTGAACTTGCACGCTATCCGATGTAAAGTAGCCGCCATTATCCTCCAGTCTTCCTTCCTGAAAGATCAATCCGCAAAAGGTATGTATCGCATTAAAGCCAAATCCGTACCAATCACCTCTGTGAATTGAAGTGCCCGTATACGTATCGTACTGTTGACCGAGATTTGAGCTATTGACAGGCGGGAAAACATTATCATTTGCGACACTGAGATTTCGGCTTCCGCCCCCGGTTGGATTGGTGATAAACGCAAATGGAGCACCAGATCGATTCGCGTCGTAGCCAACGGAATAATTGGTTCCGGTGGCGACGCAAAACTGTTGTACCGACGAATCTCCAACCGAATTTTGAATTTTGAGCTTTGCGATAAATGTTCCCGCATTGGTGTATGTATGGACAGTGCTGGGAAGACTCGAACGGTTATTGTCGCCGAAGTCCCACGAAAATGTCAACGGAAGACCGTGGGGGTCGAATGAAGATGTGCCAACAAAATTAACCGTAAGCGGCGCCGGGCCGAATGACGGGCCAACACTTCCTACAGCGGTAATGGGTGCATTGGGTGTCCCATAACCGATGTGCCGTATCTGCCCATCGTATATCGAAAGATAATAGATGTCGCCGGTTGTAGGATCGGTCATTAACTGAACCGGGCCATCAAGATTCGCAGCAAAGGGTTGCTCAGCAATCAGATTATTATTGGAATCGACCTGCGCAAAACGCATCCAGCCAGCGAGATCGGTGTAGAAGAATCCATTCTTATACTGAGATGGATAATAATTTCCCTCGTAAAACATACAACCGAGACTACAAAACCCGGTATAACCAGCCGGAATAGATTGCGTGGAATCATCGTGATTATATGTGAGCAATGGAGCGGTGACCGATGCGGGATTTTCCAATGTTCCAATGGTCCAACATCCGGAATGTTTTGGATGCAGCGCTTCATACTGGAGCTGCGGGCCCGGGCCTTCGTAGCAGGGCCAGCCATAATTTGTGCCGCCTCCATTGGGAACGACATCTATGGCCTCCCATGTATTCCAACCGACGTTTCCGACATACAAAATACCCGGCTTGGCATCTGCGGGATTGGAGCTAGAAGTTCCGGGGCGTATATCGAATCGGAAGGGATGACGAACCCCGTAGGCCCATACCTTCGATTGCGGATCCATAGGGTTTCCGGTAAAAAAGGGATTGGAGGGGGTCCCCCCGCCGGTGGCAGGATCGATACGGAGGATCTTGCCGTTCATACATTTCAAATATTGCGCACGGAACGCACCGATATCGAGTGACGTATCGAATTTTCCGGGAACAAATGCAGCCGGATCAGTGCCACCGCTATCTGCAAATGCAAAATTCCCGCCGTCGCCGCACGAGACCAGCAAGGTTCCGTCCGGTGAGAACTTCACCTCGTCGAGCATGTGCGAATTACTACAATCAACTGTTCCATCTGCCCACGAATGGCCGATGAGAATGAATCTGCTCGTTGGATCAGCGACGTTTGGGTTGCTTGCACTAACAGTAAAACGCGCCACTCTCCCCCAGACAGGAACAGGGCTGGAAATCCCATCGCTGTCCGGATCAACCATATATGAAAGATAGAAAAACCGATTTTTGGCAAAATTCGGATCAAGAGCAATACCTTCAATGCCGCGATCTCCATCAGACTGGACCTGCAAATGAATATCGAGCAGAGGTGTACTCAGGAGCTGACCATTCTGCACAACATAAATGATTCCATTTTTGCCACACAGAAATATTCTTCCATCAGGCGTGAACGTCATTGCGGTGTATGCATTAAAGGCCGGCGTGTTCTGAACGACATCTTCGGCATAAAATCCCGGGGGCAGCGAGATGGTATTCGACGCAGTCTGCCTTGGAGGATTATAGGTTCGACTTGGGGAGGGGAAAAAATGGCTCTTTTGGGTCTGAGCCAAGGACGGATATGCGGACATGATACCCAAAAACGTGCACACTAAAATCCTGAGCGTTTTTCGGCCCATAGTGAATAGTGGACTAAAATTCATGGCTACTATATTACGTCTTTTGCTCCCAAAATTCAATGGTTTTGGGATCGGAGAAGCAAATTATTTTTCAAAAACTGCCTCATTTCATCAACATCAGTTTCTTCGTCGATGTGTATCTGCCCGCCTGAAGACGATAAAAATATAACCCGGAAGCAAATCCGGAGCCATCGAACGACGCGGTATAACTTCCGGCATCCAAGAGTTGGTTCGTATAAAGAGAAACGATTTCTTTACCCAGGACATCAAATATCTTTAGTGTCACGGGCGTCTGCTCGGGCAAATCGAACGTAATTGTGGTCGCGGGATTGAAAGGATTGGGGAAGTTTTGATAAAGTTTGTATGCCGTGGGTTTTGGCTCAAGGACGAGAGCATACGAAGTCGTTCCCGATGCATCAAGAGTCAACTTGCCAGAATTGGCGCTTAGCCGGATGACGCGAACGTCCTTGCTTTCTCCACCATGCTGTTCCCGTTGAACGATTGCATATTGGGCGTTATTGAGTTCCCGAATAGTCCAACTCAACGTTACGGATTTCCGTCCCGAAAGGATCTTGAGTGGGGCCTCATTTTGGCCTGCACGATCGGCGAGGGTCGCCAGATTGGTTTGCGCAAGGTATCGAACGTCCAGACTTCCTTCCGGCGGAGGCGGAGGTAGCTCGTATCGTTCCGGCGCTACGGGCGGAGATCCGCTTCCGAAATAGAGGTTCTGCTTAGACGTGCCATCATCAAACGTCAGGAGATTTGTTTTCTCGAGATACGAATCTGAAAACGCACGCGCATGTGCAGGCACCAGAAGATGCGAAGGGTTTTCAATCAACGCTCCCGATTGAGCCGCCTTTACCCAGTATGCCCGTCCCGGTTCAATTGCTCCTACGGCCACGTAGCCGCTCTGATATGCGTAAATATTAGAAACTAAATTCGCGGGCGGATTAAACACCAGTTGCGATGTATCGACCGTAAGATCGACCGACCCGATCATGTTCCATCCTTGCGCGAGCGCTATGGTATCAGTCTCGAGCGAAACACCATTAAGGACAACCGATTGCGCTCCGGGAAATTTCAGCCAGTAGCCGATTCCGGCTTTCATTGTATCGAGCGGAACATAGCCCTTTGAAAATCTGAATGCACGAGTTATGGCCGTTGGGAAGATATCGGCAACCCGTGTTGATGGCGTTATTACCGGCAGCGAGATCATGTTCCATGATTCAGAAACACTAACAGTGTAATCGCCAACGTGGAGAGCAATCTTCGCCGTGTCCGATTCGCCGGCCAGGTCGGTGACGGCGAATACCATCGTCGTATCGCCTTCATTGAGTTCTTGCGGAGTACCCGAAATCTGGAACGACCCG
>DATGFY010000382.1:0-19262 GCA_035308785.1 Bacteroidota bacterium
CGAGCTTGATTGCAGCGCAGTCGCAGATCACCTCGAAGTTCGACGGAAGGGTCAAATACGAAGGTGTGAAGCACATGAAGCAGGAGGAAGGCGATAAGAAAAGAATCGTCCTCGGTCGCAGCGGCGTGATTCACATTTTGGATGCGGATAACCGCATTCTTACGAAGTACGATGTTCCCTACGGCGCAATTCTGCTTCTGAATGACGGCGCTCCGGTGAAACGCGGCGAGCTCATTTACGAATGGGATCCGTACAACGCGGTCATTATATCGGAACACGCAGGAACGGTTGCGTACCACGATCTCAGAGAGAATGTGACCTACAAGGAAGAGCCGGATGAACAGACCGGTCACATCCAGAAGGTCGTTATTGATTCTCGCGACCGTACCCTTAGCCCGGGCATGACGATTACGAATGCGAAGGGACAGAAAGTCGGCAATTATATCATCCCGACACGCGCTCACTTAGCAGTGAACGATGGTGAGAAGGTGAATGCCGGCGTTATCCTTGTCAAGATTCCCCGTGACTCCGGAAAGACGAGAGACATTACCGGCGGTTTGCCGCGTGTTACCGAATTGTTCGAAGCGCGCAGTCCTTCGGATCCGGCAATCGTATCCGAGATCGATGGTGCCGTCAAGTTCGGTCCGCAGAAAAGAGGTTCGCGCGAAATCGAGGTGACCAGCCACGACGGAAAAGACGTGCGGAAATATTTAATCCCGCTCGGCAAGCATGTCCTCGTTCAGGAGAACGATCTCGTGCGTGCAGGCGAGCGCCTCTCGGATGGCTCGATCGATCCGCATGATATTCTCCGCATCAAGGGCGTTGGCGCCGTGCAGGAATATCTTGTGAACGAAATCCAGGAAGTATATCGTATGCAGGGCGTGAAGATCAACGATAAGCATATCGAGATCATCGTGCGCCAGATGATGCAGAAGGTGCACATTTTGGATTCCGGCGATACGCGCTACCTCGAAGATGATTACATCGATTCGTTCAATGTGAACGAAGAGAACGAGAAGATTAAGGATCACGTCGTTGTTGTCTCGAAGGGCGATTCGAAATTCAAGAATGGCCAGATTATGCCGAAGAAGAAAGTTCGCGAAGCGAACACCGATCTGAAGAAGCGGACGAAGAAAGTCGTGGAATCGCGCGACGCTGACCCCGCAACATCAGAACCGGTGCTTCTCGGCATTACGCAAGCGGCGCTTTCGACCGATAGCTTTGTTTCGGCGGCATCGTTCCAGGAAACCACCAAGGTTCTCACGGATGCGGCAATCGAAGCGAAGGTCGATCATTTGCTTGGCCTGAAGGAAAATGTCATCATGGGCCACTTGATTCCGGCAGGAACCGGATTGAAGAAGTTCCGCCAGATCATTGTGACTCCAGAAGAGCAGGAGTTAAAGCCGGTGGTCGAAGAGCCGATTGCTATTGTTGAAGAAAAACCTGAAGTCGAAAAGAAGAAAGTGCGAAAGCGGGAAAAGGTAACGACCGCCTCATAAGGGGCGATTTGAGCCCTTCTTGGCGGTTTCTGCGACAAGTGATTCCGCTCCTCATTCCTCGATTTATTTGCCAACCCCTCTCTCCATCGGAGAGAGGGGTTTTTCGGCCAAAACAGGCCATTCGAAGCCATTTTTTACTGTCCTGAGTTTTTCTTCAGAAAAGTTTGACAAATTGAGAAAAAACTCGTATATTTTAAGACTTTGTCAGATTATGGAGAGTTTGTAATTGCCAACAGTTAGTCAGTTAATCCGCTTAAATCGTCACGCGGTGACGTATAAGAGCAAAGCTCCTGCGTTGCAGGGTTCACCTCAGAAAAGAGGTGTCTGCACCAGAGTCTATACGACTACCCCGAAGAAGCCGAATTCGGCGCTTCGGAAGGTTGCTCGCGTGCGTTTGACGAACGGGATTGAAGTAACTGCCTACATTCCGGGCGAAGGGCATAATCTCCAGGAACACTCGATCGTGTTGATACGCGGCGGCAGAGTGAAGGATCTTCCCGGCGTGCGGTATCATATCATCCGCGGCAGTCTTGATACTGCAGGCGTGACCGACCGGAAACAGAGCAGGTCCAAGTACGGCGCGAAGAAAGCCAAGTAACCATGAGAAAGAAAACTTCAACAAAACGATATATTCTTCCGGATCCGAAATTTGGCGACCCCTTGGTCGCGAAGTTCATTAATAGCGTCCTGAAAGACGGCAAGAAGCATAAAGCACGCACGATTGTGTATAATGCGATTGCAATAGCCGAACAGCGCGGAAAAACAAACGGATTGGATGTCTTCCGCAAAGCGCTGAACAACGTAAAACCGATTTTAGAAATTCGCGCCCGCAGAGTCGGCGGCGCAACGTACCAGATACCGACTGAAGTTCGCCCCGATCGCAGCTTAGCGCTGGCGATTCGCTGGCTGATCGCTTATGCCTCTGAACGCAAAGATAAATCGATGTCGCTGAAGCTTGCGGCAGAATTTATGGCTGCTGCAAATAACGAAGGCAACGCGATCAAGAAAAAAGAAGACGTGCACAAGATGGCGGAAGCCAATAAAGCATTTGCGCATTTCAAATTTTAATACCGAACCGACGAAAAGTTTTAACGACACGATAGAAACGAGTAGATAACCAATGCCTAGAGCATATCCATTAGATCGCACACGCAATATCGGCATTATGGCCCACATCGATGCCGGCAAGACCACTACGACGGAACGCATCCTGTTCTACACGGGAGTTCTCCATCGCATGGGTGAGGTGCATGATGGCGCTGCGACAATGGACTGGATGGAGCAGGAGAAAGAACGCGGTATCACAATTACGAGCGCCGCGACCACGTGCTTCTGGAATAACCACAGAGTCAATATTATCGATACGCCGGGACACGTCGATTTCACCGTTGAAGTTGAGCGTTCCCTCAGAGTATTAGACGGCGCAGTCGCGCTGTTCTGCTCGGTCGGCGGGGTAGAACCCCAGTCCGAAACCGTATGGCGTCAGGCCGATAAGTACGGCGTTCCGCGCATCGCGTTCGTCAACAAGATGGACCGCGTCGGCGCAGATTTTTTCAATTGTTTGAAGATGATGAAAGAGCGTCTCGGTGCGAACGTTGTGCCGCTTCAGCTCCCGGTCGGCGAAGGCGATATTTTCGCAGGCGTCATCGATCTCATTTCGATGAAGTCGTTCATTTTCAAAGAAACAACCGACGGCACAAAGTGGGAAGTTCTTGATATTCCCCACGACCTTCAGAAGTTGGCAACAGAATATCGGACGAAGATGCTTGAAGCGGTCTCCGATGAAGATGATACCCTGTTGGCAAAGTATCTCGATGGTCTGGAAATCTCCCCGGCCGAGATCAAGGCCGTATTGCGTAAAGCAACTTTGCATGCGCGCATCGTGCCGGTGCTCTGTGGATCTGCCTTCAAGAATAAGGGCGTCCAGCAGTTGCTCGATTCTGTGATCGATTATCTCCCCAGCCCCATCGATGTTACGAACGGCGAGATTACCGGTCATCATACGAATATGAAGGACAGTATCGTCCGCAAAGTGAACGATAAAGAAAAGTTTACCGCGCTGGCGTTCAAGATCATGAGCGATCCGTACGTCGGCAAGCTCACGTTCTTCCGTGTCTATACCGGCATGTTGAAGGCCGGCTCGTACGTCTATAATGCGATCTCCGGCAAGACCGAACGTATTGGACGCATTTTGCGCATGCACGCAAATCATCGTGAAGATATCGATGAAGCGTACTCGGGCGATATCGTTGCAGCAGTCGGTCTCCGTCACACCAAGACGGGCGATACGCTCTGCGGCGAAGACGATCCGATCATTTTAGAAAAGATGATATTCCCCGATCCGGTTATCTCAATCGCGATCGAACCGAAGACGAAGGCCGATCAGGAAAAACTTGGCGAAGCGCTTACCCGCCTTGCCGATGAAGATCCCACCTTCCGCGTTTCGACGAACGAAGAAACCGGCCAGACCATCATTAGCGGCATGGGCGAACTGCATCTCGAAATTATCATCGACCGCATGAAGCGCGAATTCCGCGTTGAAGCGAACGTCGGCAAGCCGCAAGTGGCGTACAAAGAAACCATCCGCAAGAAGGTTCAGGCGGAAGGCAAATTTATTCGCCAGTCCGGCGGTCGCGGACAGTTCGGTCACGTGTGGATAGAAGTCGAGCCCAACGAAAAGGGCAAGGGATACGAATTCGAAAACGCCATCATCGGCGGCTCGATCCCGAAGGAATTCATCAACCCGGTATCGAATGGAATCAAGGAAGCGATGCGCAACGGCGTGCTCGCAGGATATCCGGTCGAAGACATCAAAGTGAAACTGTTCGATGGTTCGTTCCACGATGTGGACTCATCGGATATGGCGTTTAAGATCGCCGGTTCGATGGCGTTCAAAGAAGCGGCTCGCAAAGCAAGCCCGGCTATCCTTGAACCCGTTATGGAAGTCGAAGTGGTAACGCCCGAAGAGTATATGGGCGATGTCATGGGCGATTTGAACTCGCGCCGCGGCAAGATCGAAGGATTGACGCCTCGCAAAGACGCGCAGGTAATTCGCTCGCGTGTTCCGCTTTCGGAGATGTTTGGCTACGCAACGCAGCTTCGTTCGATGACGCAAGGACGCGCAATTTACACCATGCAGTTCTCGCATTACGATGAAGTGCCGAATAGCATTTCGGAGCAGATTATCGAAAAAGTGAAGGGCAAGGAATCCGTTCCTGCCTGAGGAACTTCTGTCATTCTGAGCGAAGCGAAGAATCTCGCTCTTTACCGACGGCATAAAATTTACGAATACATTCAGCATTCTGAAAATCCAAGGAGAATAGAATGGCAAAAGAAAAATTTAATCGAGATAAACCCCACGTCAACATCGGGACGATCGGACACATCGATCACGGTAAGACGACTTTGACAGCAGCCATCACGATGGCGCTGGCGAAAAAGGGTATGGCGTCGATCCGCACGTTTGATAGCATCGATAACGCCCCCGAAGAGCGGGAACGCGGTATCACGATCGCTGTGGCGCACGTCGAGTACTCGACGGCGAACCGCCACTACGCGCACGTCGATTGCCCGGGCCACGCCGATTATATTAAGAACATGATCACCGGCGCCGCACAGATGGACGGAGCAATCCTCGTGGTTGCCGCCAACGACGGACCGATGCCCCAGACGCGCGAGCACATTTTGCTTGCCCGCCAGGTCGGCGTTCCGCGTATCGTGGTGTTCTTGAATAAGGTCGATATGGTTGACGATCCCGAACTCATCGAACTCGTCGAGATGGAACTTCGCGACCTGTTGAAGAAGTACGAATATCCCGGCGATGAAATTCCGATCATTCGCGGAAGCGCCTTGAAGGCGATGGAAGCTGCCACACGCGCGGATTCCAAACCCGATGATCCGGCATTCAAGCCGATCTTTGATTTGATGGATGCAGTGGATAGCTACATTCCGCTGCCCAAGCGCGATGTCGATAAGCCGTTCTTAATGCCTGTTGAAGACGTGTTCTCGATTACCGGTCGTGGTACGGTCGGTACGGGACGTGTTGAACGCGGCAAGGCGAAAGTCGGCGAGGAAGTTGAAGTCATCGGCCTCGGCGCACACAAGAAGACTGTTATCACCGGCGCAGAAATGTTCCGCAAGGAACTCGATGAAGTGTTCGCCGGCGATAATGCAGGTCTCTTGCTTCGCGGCGTCGAAAAGAACGAACTGGAACGCGGCATGGTTATCGCGAAACCCGGATCGATTACGCCGCACAAGAAGTTTACTGCGCAGGTCTATGTATTGAAGAAAGAAGAAGGCGGCCGTCATACGCCGTTCTTCACCGGATACCGTCCCCAGTTCTATTTCCGCACAACCGACGTAACGGGCGATGCAACGCTGCCCACCGGCACGGAAATGGTGATGCCTGGTGACAACCTCGACAACATGACAGTCGATCTGCAAGCGCCGATCGCCATGGAAGAGGGACTCCGGTTCGCTATTCGCGAAGGCGGACATACCGTCGGCGCAGGCGTCGTCACGAAGATAATCGAATAAGCACGTAAACGGACAGGAGCAACGGAAAGTGGCTGGACAAAAAATACGCATCAAGCTAAAATCGTACGATCACGACTTGATCGATAAGTCTGCAGAGAAGATCATCAAGACGGTGAAGGCGACGGGTGCAGTAGTTTCCGGTCCTATTCCGTTACCCACGAAGCGCACGCTCTACACCGTATTGCGTTCGCCAAATGTTGACAAAAAGTCGCGCGAACAATTTGAAATGCGCGCCCACAAGCGCCTCATTGACATTCTGAACTCGTCCAATAAGACGGTCGATTCGTTGATGAAACTGGAGCTTCCCGCCGGCGTCGATGTGGAAATTAAGGTCTGATCGCGGGTTTTGATTGTGCCGGGCGCATTTCGTTTGCGCCCGATACATCCCCAAAACACCGAAGTTCCCATTACATAATTTTATTTCAACCCTAAGCGTTTTCCCTGTTGGGAAAGCGAGCGGGTGTTTTCTCTTAACGATACAACAATGTCTGGACTCTTAGGAAAAAAAATCGGAATGACAAGCGTGTTCGATGAGAAGGGCGCTTCCATTCCTTGCACCGTCATCGAGGCGGGGCCGTGCGTCGTCACGCAAGTGAAGACCATGGCGAAAGACGGCTACGAGGCCGTGCAGCTCGGTTTCCACGAGAAGAGAGAAAATCTCGTGAACAAACCGATGCTTGGGCATTTCAAGAAAGCCGGCTCTAAAGCGATGCGTTGGCTTCGCGAGTTCAAAGGGTTTGCCACTGAGAATATGAAACTCGGCGATGAAGTGAAGGTCGAATCGATCTTTTCGCAAGGCGATAAAGTCGATATCTCCGGCACCTCGAAAGGCCGCGGATTCCAGGGCGTCGTGAAGCGCCATCATTTTGGCGGCGGTTTCCGCACCCACGGACAGAGCGATCGCGAACGCGCACCGGGTTCGATCGGTTCGAGCTCGTATCCTTCGCGCGTCTTCAAAGGCATGCGTATGGCAGGAAGAATGGGCGGCGACCGGGTTACGGTAAAGAACCTCCGTGTCGTCCGCGTGATCCCGGAATCGAATTTGATCTTGATCAGTGGTTCGATCCCCGGACACATCAACAGTTTAGTTGAAATTTACAAACAGGCCGTTTAAGGAAGAGCAATGGAACTCGATGTACTGAAAAAAGACGGCACGCAAAGCGGTGAGAAGGTTTCTCTCTCCGCGGGTATCTTTGAGATTACCCCGAACGATCACGCAATCTATCAGGCGGTTCGTTCGTTTCTTGCAAACCAACGCCAGGGAACGCACAAGACAAAAATGCGAGGCGAAGTTGCAGGCAGCGGCAAGAAATTATGGAAGCAGAAGCACACCGGACGCGCCCGTATGGGTTCGATCCGATCGCCCTTGTGGAAAGGCGGCGGAGCGATTTTTGGACCTCTGCCCCGCGATTATACGATGACGCTGCCAAAGCAGTTGAAACAGCTTGCTCGTAAATCGGCACTAAGTGCCAAAGCGGCAGATAAGAGCATCGCGGTCGTCGAAGATTTCACCTTCGAAGCGCCGAAGACCAAAGATCTGACCACGATTCTTCGCGCGTTGGGTTTGGAGAAGAAAAAGGTCTTATTGCTTACGCCTTCGGTCGATAGCAATGTGTACAAATCGGGCAGAAACATTGCGCGATTCAAAGTTCTCGAAGCGCACAAGGCCTCAACATACGAACTGATGGATACCGACGTAATCTTGTTCCAAAAGAGCGCTGTCCAGGCTCTTGAAAAAACCTTTAATGAAGCGTAAACTATGTTAGGCATTCTTTACCGTCCGATTGTGACGGAAAAAATTACGAAGTTGAATGAGATCCGCCAGTATGCATTTGAAGTCGAGATCTCAGCAAACAAGATTTCGATTGCAAAAGCAGTGGAAGGAAAATTCCACGTGACCGTGACGAAAGTCCGCACGATGATGGTGAAGGGCAAAACGAAAACCCAGATGACGAAAAAGGGCAGATTCGCCGGCACCACGCGGCATTACAAGAAGGCCGTCGTCACGCTCAAAGAGGGCGATAAGATTGATTTCTTCGAGAACGTGTAACGGAAGAGCGTAGAGTATGGCAATTCGAAAAATGAAACCGATGACTCCGGGAACGCGCTGGATGAGCTATGCAGCCTTCACGGAGATTACGAAAACGACGCCCGAGCGGTCGTTGATCGAAGCTCTGCCGAAATCCGGCGGACGCAATACCAACGGGCATATTACCTCGCGCCATCGCGGCGGAGGGCATAAGCGGTTCTACCGCATTATCGATTTCAAGCGAGATAAGATCGGAATCGAAGCCAAAGTTGTTTCTATTGAATACGATCCGAACCGTACATCGCGCATCGCCTTGCTTCATTATGTCGATGGCGAGAAGCGTTATATCATTGCTCCTGAAGGACTCAAGGTAGGGGAGAAGCTCTTTTCCGGTCCGCAAGCAGAAATTAAAGTCGGCAACGCAATGCCGCTGGCAAATATCCCGATCGGGACGTTTGTGCACAATGTCGAAATGCGCGCAGGCAAAGGCGGACAGATGGCTCGCAGCGCCGGCGCAGGAGTTCAACTGATGGCGAAAGAAGGAAGTTTTGCTCAGTTGAAATTGCCTTCGGGCGAAGTTCGCAATGTGCCGCAAAATTGTTTTGCGACTATCGGCAACGCCAGCAATAGCGATCACGAAAATATCAGTATCGGCAAAGCAGGACGTTCGCGCTGGAAGGGCATTCGCCCGCAATCGCGCGGCGTGGTTATGAACCCGGTCGATCATCCGCACGGCGGCGGCGAAGGAAAATCGCCCCAAGGAAATCCGCACCCGGTTTCACCGTGGGGCTGGCATACGAAGGGCAAGAAGACGCGCCATCATAAAAAGCAGTCGAACAAATATATCGTTAAACGCAGAAAGTAACCTCGAAAGAGTAGATAAGAACAATGAGCCGTTCAGTTCGAAAAGGTCCGTTCGTCGATGAGAAGCTTTCCAAGAAAGTGGAAGCGATGAATAAAAGCGGACAAAAGAAAATTTTGAAGACGTGGTCGCGTTCCTCGACGATTACGCCGGATTTCGTCGGGCACACATTTGCTGTGCATAACGGGAATAAGTTTGTGCCGGTGTATGTCCATGAAGGCATGGTTGGGCACAAGTTGGGCGAGTTCGCCCCGACCCGCATATTCCGCACGCATCCCGGATTGAAATCCGAAAGCTCAACCGGCCCGGCGGAAGGAGCCGCATAATGCTGGAAAAACGCGCCATACATCGTTACGTCGGATCGTCGCCGCGCAAGATGCGCCTCGTGATCGATCTGATCCGCGGAAAATCGGTTGACGAAGCGTTGACGATTCTGCATTTCTCCACGAAACATGCGGCGAGAATTGCTGAAAAGGTTCTCCGCTCGGCAGTATCGAACATCCATAATACCGACGAAGGCACACGGTTGGATACGACGGATATGTTTGTAAAAGAAGCCTATGTCGATGGCGGACCCTCGATGAAGCGTGTGCTTCCCGCTCCGATGGGACGCGCATATCAGATTTTAAAACGGTCGAACCACGTTTCTATTACCGTGGCGCCGAAAGCCAAGACCGCCAAACAAGAGGCGGCGAAATCAACCAAATCAACGGCGAAGACGGCGAAGGCCGCCGCGCCAGCAACAAAGCAAGCGTAAGGAGGATTATTGGGTCAGAAGGTTAATCCGATTGGTTTCCGTTTGGGCGGCGTGAGAACGTGGGACTCAAACTGGTACGATGAAAAAGATTTTGCGAGCAAGATCCAAGAAGACCTGAAGATTCGCAATTACGTGCGCAACCGCCTGAAGAAAGCCGGTATCTCGCGCATCCTGATCGAACGGACGCCCAAGCGCGCCGCGATCACCATACACACCTCCCGTCCCGGAATCGTTATCGGGCGTAGCGGGAAAGAAATTTCGCAGCTCGAAGAAGAGCTGAAGAAGATTACAAACAAAGAAGTCAAGATTCTGATTCATGAAATTAAGCGTCCTGAGTTGGACGCGTACCTGCTCGCAGAAAATATCGCGTCGCAGCTCGAAGGACGAATTTCCTTCCGCCGCGCAATGAAGACCGCGATTACCTCATCGATGCGGATGGGAGCAGAAGGCGTCCGAGTGATGTGCGGCGGCCGTCTCGGCGGAGCAGAAATTGCCCGCTCCGAACAGTATAAAGAAGGCCGCATCCCGCTTCACACGATTCGTGCGGATATCGATTACGCACAGGCAACGGCGATGACGATTTACGGGACAATCGGAGTGAAAGTGTGGATTTGCCGCGGCGAGATTCTCGATAAAGTCGCAAAGTAAGAATTACCAACGACAGGTTTAGGACGATCTAAGTACCCATGCTGTTACCTAAAAGAGTAAAATATCGAAAGGCCCAGAGAGGGCGGATGCGCGGCAAAGCGACACGCGGCGCATTGATTTCCTTCGGCGATTTTGGCCTTAAAGCCCTCGAACCCGGATGGATCACACAACGGCAGATCGAAGCGGCCAGAGTTGCCCTCACGCGCCTGATGAAACGCGAAGGCAAAGTGTGGATTCGGATTTTTCCCGATAAGCCCGTGACCAAGAAACCTGCAGAAACCCGTATGGGCAGCGGCAAAGGTGTTCCGGAATTCTGGGTTGCTGTCGTGAAACCCGGAACGATCATGTTCGAACTTGGCGGCATCAACCGCACGATAGCGCAGGAAGCGATGGATTTAGCGGCGCACAAGCTTCCGATTAAGGTTAAGATGGTGACGCGGCACGCATTAGGCGCACTATAAGGAGAACCGACGATGAAAGTATTTGAATTACGAGAATTGCCGGAACACGAACTCGTGAATCGGCTTAAAGAAGAGAAAGAGAATCTGGCGAATCTCTTTTTCCAGAAAGCAACGAGCCAGCTTGAAAGTCCGATTAAAATTCGCACCGTACGCCGGAATATTGCAAAGATGAACACGGTGATCCGCGAACGGCAGATTAAAGGCGGAAGCCCTGTTTCTTCGCCGATCAAACCCGCGCCTGAAGTTCCGGCTGCGAAATAACTCATATTGGAATTGACATGGAAGAACGTACAGCCCAACGCAAAATCAGAATCGGTCGAGTAGTCAGCAATAAGATGCAGCGCACCATCGTTCTCACGATCGAACGCAAAGTCCAGCATCCCGTATACAAGAAGTATTTCAAGCGGACAACGAAACTGATGGCGCATGATGAAGAGCAAACGGCTGGAATCGGAGATTTGGTGAAAGTTATGGAAACCCGCCCGCTCAGCAAGAACAAGCGATGGCGATTAGTTGAAATCATTGAAAAAGCGAAGTAATCCGCAGAGCGATCTTTTATGATCCAAGAAGAAACTAATCTCGTAGTCGCCGATAATTCCGGCGCTAAAAAAGTCCGATGCATCCGCATCCTTGGCGGGCACGACCGCCGGTATGCCGGAGTCGGCGATGTGATTGTCGTCTCTGTGAAGAGCGCAATCCCCGGAGCTCCTGTGAAGAAGGGAGAGGTTTCGCGCGCTGTCGTTGTTCGCACCACCAAAGAGACAAAGCGCAAAGACGGATCGTTTATCCGTTTCGATGAGAATGCAGCGGTATTGCTGACTCCGCAAGATGAACCGCGCGGAACAAGAATTTTCGGCCCGGTGGCCAGAGAACTGAGAGATCGCAATTTCATGAAGATCATCTCGCTCGCACCGGAAGTATTATAGGAATCGGATAGAACAGATGAAGATTCGAAAAAACGATAGTGTGATTGTGATCGCGGGAAATTCCCGCGGTAAAGCGGGCAAGGTTTTGAAAGTTTTCGAAACCAATAACCGGGTGATCGTCGAAGGCGTTAATATCATTAAACGCCATACACGCGCATCGCAGAAGAATCCACAGGGCGGCATCGTCCAAAAGGAAGCTTCGATCAACCGCGATAACGTGATGCTTGTCTGTCCGAAATGCAGCAAGCCGACCCGCATCGGACGGAAAGCCGTCAAGGATGCGACCTCGGGCAAGAACCACATGATGCGGGTGTGCCGCAACTGTGAAGAAATGTTTTAACGGATAAAGCGCAACATGGGAAAAGAAAAAAAACAAGGCGGTAAGGAAGCGAAAGAGCAGCCGTCGAAAAAAGAAGCGGTTGCACAGGAATCGGGTGTAGAGCCGAGAATGTTCGAGCACTACAAGAAAACTGTCGTGCCCGAGCTCATGAGCCGCTTCAAATACACCAGCGTGATGCAGGTTCCGCGTCTCGATAAGATCGCTGTGAACGTCGGTGTTGGCCAGGCGACGCAGGATCCGAAGCTCATCGATACGGTGATGAAGGATCTTGAAGCGATCGTGGCTCAAAAGACCGTAACGACAAAATCGCGCAAGGCCATTTCAAATTTCAAACTACGCGAGAATATGCCTATCGGCATTCGCGTGACGCTGCGGCGGAAGAAGATGTACGAATTTCTCGATCGCTTCGTCAGCATTGCCGTTCCGCGCATTCGCGATTTCCGCGGGCTGTCCGATAAGTCGTTCGATGGCCGCGGCAATTATACCATCGGCGTGAAAGAGCATATTATTTTCCCCGAGATCGATGTCGATAAAGTGACGAAGGTATTCGGCATGGACATTAGTTTTGTCACAACGGCAAATACCGATCAAGAGGCATACGAATTGCTCAAAGGGTTCGGAGTCCCGTTTGTGAAACGAGATCTTGTAGAAGAAACTGCATCGGCTGCAAAACCACCGGCGCATTCGTAATACACTAACACTGAAAATCTGAAGGAGAACGTTTGGCGCGTTTAGCAATGGTTGTAAAGGCAAAGAGGACACCCAAGCACGCCGTCCAGAAACACAATCGGTGCGCTATTTGCGGTCGGCCTCGCGGGTTTCTGCGCAAGTTCGGCATTTGCCGTTTGTGCTTCCGAAAAATGGCGCTCGATGGAAAAATTCCCGGCGTTGTGAAAGCTAGCTGGTAAAAGGATAACGACATGAACACCGATCCCATCGCAGATTATTTAACGCGCATTCGCAACGCGATAAGCGCGCGTCATAAACGCGTGGAAATTCCCGCATCGGGAATGAAACGCAGTATCACGAAGATGCTTGCTGACAAGCGTTTCATCAGCAGCTACGAAGAAATTAAGGACAACAAGCAGGGCATCTTGAAGATTGCCTTGCGATATACCGAGGGCGAAAGCGCCATCACCGGCATTGAGCGGATAAGCACGCCTGGACGCCGCGTATATGTCAACTCCGGAGAATTGCCCCGCGTGTTGAACGGTATGGGCATCGCCATCATTTCGACGTCGCGCGGATTAATGACCGATAAGGAAGCGCGCGAACAGCATGTCGGCGGCGAAGTTGTCTGTCACGTTTGGTAATCATTTAAGGTAAGATTGTGTCTCGCATAGGAAGAAAACCGATCGCGCTCGTTAAGGGCGTGAAAGTGGAACGTAAAGACGGCATCGTCGCGGTCACCGGACCGAAGGGCGAACTGAAAGCCCCGGTTCCCACAACCATCGGCGTGGAAATTAAGGATTCGAATATCATGATTACGCGTGCCGAGGATACCAAAGTGCAGAAGGCGCTTCATGGTACCTGGCGTGCGCATATCGCCAACATGGTTAAGGGTGTCACCGATGGATTCACGCGAAAGCTCGAAATCGTCGGAGTCGGATACAAAGCCGAGTTGAAGGGAAAGAAGCTTCAGCTTACGCTGGGATATTCGCACCCGATTCTCTTTATTCCACCGGCATCGATTAAGGTCGAAGTGCCTGCACCCACGAACATTATCATCAGTGGAATCGATAAGCAGCTTGTTGGACAGGTTGCCTCGAAGATCCGTTCATTCCGTCCGCCCGAACCATACAAGGGCAAGGGCGTGAAGTACGAAGGCGAGTATATCCGTCGGAAAGCCGGTAAAGCCGCAGCAACGGCAGGAGCAAAAGCGTAATGATTAACAGAAATACACATCGCAGAGCGAGAATAAAAGAACACATCGCGAAAAAGATTCGCGGTACTGCAGAACGTCCGCGGCTGACTGTCTATCACAGTCTCCGCCACGTCTATGCGCAGATTGTCGATGATACGACGGCGAAAGTGATCACTGCTACTTCAACGGTTTCGAAGGATTTGCGCTCTGACTTGAAGGATATGAAGGACCGCAAGGAAATCGCCAAGAAGATCGGGATGGCGCTTGCGAAAAAAGCGCTTGCACAGAAGATCAACACGGTGGTGTTCGATCGCAATGGCTATCAGTATCATGGTGTCGTAAAAGCTTTGGCCGAAGGGGCCCGCGAAGGCGGCCTCAAGTTCTAAGAGAAACAACTCACCCTATGTTCTCTCTGCCAATGCGGAGAGACAATCGGTGCCGGGTCGTCTAAGGGCAGGACAGCGGCCTTTGGAGCCGTTAGTGGTGGTTCGAATCCTCCCCCGGCAGCAACGTCCGGGTAATAAACGGAACAATGAGATTGTACAGAAATTAAAGAACGGAGAATACGTAATTGGCACGTTTCAAAGCAAGTGAATTGGAATTGAAGGACCGGCTGGTCCACATCAATCGCGTCGCGAAAGTCGTGAAGGGCGGTCGCCGCTTCAGCTTTAGCGCGATCGTCGTCGTTGGTGATGGAAACGGCCATGTCGGCATAGGCCTCGGCAAAGCAAATGAAGTACAAGATGCCATCGCCAAGGGCATTGACGAAGCCAAGAAGAATGTCGTTGAAGTGAGAATTACCAATGGCACGATTCCTCATGCGATACAATCGAAGTTCCGTGCGTCGAAAGTGCTGTTGAAGCCCGCATCGCCTGGAACCGGATTAATTGCCGGCGGCGGTGTACGCGCCGTGCTTGAATCTGCAGGCGTGAAAGATATTCTCACGAAATCGATCGGTTCATCGAACCCTCACAATGTTGTGAAGGCGACCCTTCAGGCGCTGCGGTCACTTTCTGACGCGAGTGCGGTCGCAAAACGCCGCGATATGACGGTCGCGCAATTATTCAACCGGCCCGCTGCTTCCATCGATTCAGCAACGGCCCAGTAAACTTTAGAATTTCTATGAGCAAGAAACTTCGCATTACACAGGTTATTAGCCAGCTTGACTGCTTGAAGAAGCAGAAGCTGACAATCAAGGCGCTCGGACTCGGACGACCGAACTATTCGGTTGTCGTAAACGATTCGCCGCAAATTCAAGGCATGATTCGCCGGGTGGTTCACCTGGTGAAAGTCGAAGAAGTAAAGTAAGCAGAATTCAATCTTTACAACGCGAAAACTATTTTCATGGCAAACATTACACTAAGCACCCTCAAGTACGCAGACGGTTCGCGCAAGCGCACGAAGCGTATCGGCCGCGGACAGGGCTCCGGACACGGCGGTACGGCCACGAAGGGCCATAAGGGTCAAGCAGCACGCACAGGCGCTCTCAACAAGCCCTGGTTCGAAGGCGGTCAGATGCCGCTCATTCGGCGCGTTCCGAAATTCGGATTCCACTCGCCGTTCAAGATCGATTATCAGGTCGTGAATGTCGGGATATTGGAGAAACTTGCCGCAGCCGGAAAATTACCCGACGGAAATGTGACACTTGAGTCGCTCCACGCCGCTGGCGCAGTCGCGAAACGTTCCGTTCAGGTGAAGATTCTCGGCGTAGGGGAGTTGAAAGCGAAATTAAAGGTCAGCGTTCATTCATGCAGCGCCTCGGCCAAACAGAAGATTGAAGCTGCCGGCGGTTCGTTTACCTCCGTTGCGAGCGAAAAAAGTAATTGATTTAACGGATGGCCAAACTTAACGAGAGTTTCCGCAATATATTCAAGATTCAGGAACTGCGACAGCGCCTGCTGTTCACCGCAGGGTTGCTGATTGTTGTTCGTCTCGGCTCGCACATTACCCTGCCGGGCATCGATGCAAAGATTCTTGCCGAAGCCGTCCGCACCCAGTCCAACAATACGTTGTTCGGCTTGTACGATTTGTTTGTGGGCGGCGCATTTAGCAATGCGGCAATCTTCGGTTTGGGGATCATGCCGTATATCAGCGCGTCGATCGTTATCCAGTTGTTGGGTGCGGTCATTCCGTATTTCCAGAAACTCTCCAAAGAGGGCGAGGAGGGTCGGAAGACCCTAACTCAATTGACGAGATACGGAACGGTAGGCGTGTCCTTGCTTCAGGCATGGGGCATGAGCGTACAGCTTGCCAGCCGTACCGCAGGCGGCGTTTCGATTGTCGCCCCGATTGCGCAAGGATTCTTGTTCCATCTATCAACGATGGTTATCCTCACCGCAGGCACAATTTTTATGATGTGGCTTGGTGAGCAGATTACAGAACGAGGTATCGGGAACGGTATCTCGTTAATTATCTTTATCGGCATCATTGCACGTTTCCCGCACGCACTGTTGGATGAGTACCAGTTGGTGAGTTCGGGAGCGCGCAGCATCATTATCGAGTTCATCATTTTCGGATTGATGGTGTTCATCATTGCCGGGATTGTCCTGATTACTCAGGCGACGCGAAGGATTCCGGTGCAATACGCCAAGCGCGTCGTTGGCAGGAAAGTCTATGGCGGGGTAACGCAGTATATCCCGATGCGCGTCAATACCGCCGGGGTTATGCCGATTATTTTTGCGCAGTCGATCATGTTCATCCCGAACACGATCCTGACGTTTTTCCCGGACAATGAATTTTTGCAGGGCTTAGCGCAGTATTTTCAATATACATCGGTGACGTACTCGGTCATTTACGCCTTGATGATTATCTTCTTTACGTATTTCTATACTGCAGTTGCATTCAACCCGAAAGATGTTGCGGAAACGATGCAGAAGCAAGGTGGATTCATTCCCGGTATTCGGCCCGGGAAACACACATCGGATTTTATCGATAA
Organism: Bacteroidota bacterium; assembly: GCA_035308785.1. GTDB lineage: Bacteria > Bacteroidota > Ignavibacteria > UBA10030 > SZUA-254 > DATGFY01. Next base: position 16,858 of record DATGFY010000382.1, read on the forward strand.
TATTCTAACGAAGATTACGCTGCCGGGTTCTATCTTCCTGGCGATAATTGCAATTCTGCCTGCGTTCATGATCCGCATGAACGTATCGCCCAATTTTGCAAGTTTCTTCGGCGGAACAAGTTTGCTTATCGTTGTCGGCGTCGGCCTCGATACGCTCCAACAAGTCGAATCGCACTTGCTCATGCGGCATTACGACGGATTCATGAAGGCCGGAAAAATACGCGGCAGACGCGCCTGAAGAGGCGGTTGAACGTGGCTCGCCTTCGATGCGAGCGATACCCGTGAAAGCGACTATCAAGACACGGCAAGAGATTGAATGGATGCGCGAAAGTTGCAGGATCGTCGCAGAAGTTCTTCGAGTGTTGAAAGGCATGATCAAGCCTGGCGTAACAACAAAAGAGTTGGATGCGCTGGCAGAAGAGTTTATCCGCTCACAGGGCGGCGTGCCGGTGTTTAAGGGATACGGGTTTCATGAAGACAATCTCTATCCCGCGTCGATCTGCACATCGATTGACGACCAAGTTGTCCATGGAATTCCGGGAAACCGCAAATTGGCAGATGGCGAAATAATCTCTGTCGATGTTGGAGTAAAGAAGAATTCTTATTGCGGCGACGGCGCTTGGACTTTTACAGTTGGAACGGTTTCCGAAGACAAGAGCCGATTGATGGCAGTAACGGAAGAAGCGCTCTACAAAGGACTTGAGTACGCAACAGCAGGACAGCGAGTACACGATATATCGTTCGCAGTCCAGGAACACGTTGAAGAAGCAGGATATTCCGTTGTGCGCGATTTAGTTGGACATGGTATTGGCCGCAACCTGCATGAAGATCCCGCAGTACCGAATTTCGGTGAACGGGGGACAGGCTCGAAATTGAAAGCGGGAATGACGATTGCTGTTGAGCCGATGGTGAATATGGGAAAATATTACGTAGTCACCGAGGACGACGGCTGGACAGTGCGAACGAAGGACGGGTCTCCTTCAGCGCACTTTGAACATACGGTGTTAATCACCGAAAACGGACCCGAGATACTGACAAAATAAGGAGAGATGGCGAAACAAGGACCGATAACCATGGACGGGGTCATCGTGGATACGCTGCCCAACGCGATGTTTCGAGTGAAACTCGACAGCGGCCATGAAATTCTCGCCGTGATTTCCGGCAAGATGCGCATGAATTACATCAAGATTCTCGTCGGCGACCGTGTGACTGTTGAAATGTCGCCATACGATCTCAGTAAAGGGCGCATCACCTACAGGTATAAGTAAGGAACGAATATGAAAGTGCGATCATCGGTAAAAAGATTGTGTGACAATTGCAAGATCATCCGGCGCAAAGGCGTCGTTCGCGTGATTTGCAAGAACCCCAAGCATAAACAGCGGCAGGGATAGAGAGTTTACGTCCGGCAGAGCGCGGAGATTCTCCCTCCATTAAGATCGGCGGGCAAGTCGCTTTGCTCAGAATGACAAACATTGAAAGGTACTTAGTTGGCACGTATATCAGGAGTAGATTTACCAAAAAATAAGCGGGCGGAAATCGGACTGACCTATCTCTTTGGTCTCGGTCGCGCAAGCGCTCATGATATTCTCGACAGCGCCGGAATCGATTACAGCAAAAAGATCGGCGACTTGACGGACGAAGAAGTCGCTAAGATCCGCGCAATCATCACGAGCGAGTATAAGGTCGAAGGCGCACTCCGCAGCGAAGTGCAAATGAATATTAAACGGTTGATGGATATCAACTGCTACCGCGGGTTGCGGCATCGCAAAGGTTTGCCGGTGCGCGGGCAACGAACGCGGACAAATTCAAGAACCCGCAAAGGTAAGCGGAAGACAGTCGCCGGCAAGAAGAAAGCCGCGGCAAAGAAGTAAGCATTTAACGAAACGAGGATTATGGCAAAAGGAACAACGCCCGCAGGGTCAGCAGCCGGTCAAGGGGGATCACCCTCGGCAGCGGCAGTTGCGGCTAAGAAAAAGAAGAAAGCTTCCGTCGATGTGATGGGAAAAGTGTTCATCAAGGCGACCTTCAACAACGTCGTGGTGACGCTGACCGACATTTATGGAAATGTTATTAGCTGGTCATCTGCAGGCAGAAACCAGTTCAAAGGCTCGCGCAAGAACACGCCGTTCGCTGCGCAGGTCACCGCAGAAGCCGCCGCGAAAGAAGCGTACGACCTCGGATTGCGTAAGGTTGACGTTTATGTGAAAGGTCCCGGATCGGGACGCGAGGCGGGCATCAGATCGCTGCAGGCGATAGGATTGGAAATCATGAGCATCCGCGATATTACGCCGGTGCCGCACAACGGCTGCAGGCCACCAAAACGCCGCAGAGTATAATTCAGAAACGCAGAAGGAGATCATGGGTCGATACATCGATGCAAGTTGCAGATTGTGCCGCAGAGAACG
>DATGFY010000383.1:0-1780 GCA_035308785.1 Bacteroidota bacterium
GACATCGATGCGGTCTATGAGTATCTCAAGAGCAAAGGGGTAAAGCTGAAAGAGCCTATCATTACAGGTTACGGATGGAAAGCGATCTACGTGAGAGACCCCGACGGGTATCAGTTATGCGTACATCGACCGTTGGCAAAGACCGCTAAACGGAAGCCGAAGGCCTGACTGAAGCATGTTCGTCGGACACTATAGCGTTAGCTTCGCGCTCAAGACCGAGAAGAACAGAATTCCGTTGTGGGTGCTGTTCCTCGCAGCGCAGTTCGTGGATGTGCTTTGGGCGATCTTCGTCCTGCTCGGAGTCGAGAAGATGCGTGTCGTTCCCGGAATAACGGCATCGAACTCGCTCGATCTCTACTACATGCCGTTCACGCACAGTCTGATCGGCGCCTTGGGGTGGTCGCTGTTCGCTTATCTCGTCTATCGATCCATTGCTCCGCACGGCAATGCTCCTGCGGCTGCGATCCTTGTAGGCATGGCTGTTTTTTCTCACTGGATATTAGACCTCATTGTTCACAGGCCCGACCTATCTCTGTATGACGATACGTTGAAAGTTGGATTCGGGCTGTGGAACTTCAAACTCATCGAGCTTTTGCTCGAAATCGTGCTCGTGTTGTACGGAGTGTTTCTTTACCTCAAGAACAATCCGAGCGTTCAACATGGACGGAGAATTGGGACCGTTATCTTTGCCATCGTTTTAATCCTCATCCAGATCTTCAACAGTTATGGCGGCCAGCCGACTGCTACGAACGAAGTATTCGCGATCTCGGCGCTTGTTGCTTATGGTATCTTCGCAGGTGTGGCGTTCTGGGTAGAGCCGAAGCACCATGAAGTTACCTAACCACCGAAACCATAATCAGAAATTTCAAGTCAAAAATCCCAAATGAAAGCATTCCTTGCCCTCCTTTTCGCCGCCTCTTCCGCCCTCTCCCAGTGGCAATCAATCGGAAATGTTACCGGCTATGAAAAGACGGTGAACGGTATCATCGTTTCCGCGCCGCCGACGAAGGTGATACTTTCAGTGCTGGGGGCAGATGTGGTTCGGATACGCGCATCCAAGGATGGCGCATTCCTGCCAGACAGCTCGTGGGCGGTTATCACACACTCGATTAAACAGGCAAAATTTCAGGTCGATGAGAACGAGAAATTCTTATTGCTGACTCTTGAGGCGGGATTTGTACGAATCCAAAAATCGCCGTGCCGCATTTCGTTTTATACGTCTCAAGGAAATCTGATCAACTCAGATGATTCCCTTCGCGGCATGAGCTGGTCGGGCGATGAAAACATTGTTTGGAAAGCGATGCCGCCGGATGAACATTATTTCGGGCTAGGCGAAAAAGCATCTTCCACCATGGACCGGCGCGGAAAGATGTTCACCAATTGGAACACCGATATCCCCGCCTACAAAGCCGATACCGATCCGCTCTACGAAACACTCCCCTTCTTTTACGGCGTCCACAAAGGTACCGCGTATGGGATTTTCTACGATAACACCTATTACTCGCACTTCGATATGGGAAAGGAAGATCAAGGTGCGTATTCGTTTGGCGCAACCGGCGGCGAGATGAATTACTATTTCTTTTTCGGCCCTGAACCCGCGACCATCATGCGCAATCTTGCATCGCTCACCGGCTCGATGCCGCTGCCGCCGCGATGGGCGCTCGGTTACCAGCAATGCCGGTGGAGCTACTACCCGGAATCGCGAGTGCGCGAGATCGCTTCGACCTTCCGTTCGAAAAAGATTCCTTGCGACGTGATCTACCTCGATATTCATTATATG
>DATGFY010000384.1:0-1562 GCA_035308785.1 Bacteroidota bacterium
GGGATTTGAGACGGGCGTGAACTACTCTGCAGGCCTCAATATCGTGCGCACCTCGCCCGATCACGGCACCGCATTCGATATCGCCGGACAGGGCGTTGCCGATGAGCAAAGCATGATCAGCGCCATCGAATTGGCTGTAGAAATCTCTCATAACAGAACATTTGCGAAGCGCCATGGTACGGTTTGAAAATGTTTCGGCCGCGATCAACAGCCGCCCGATTCTCGAATCGGTGAATCTCCACGTCCGCCAGAACGAATTCGTATCGCTCGTCGGCGAGACCGGCGTCGGCAAGACCACCCTTCTCCGCCTCATCTACTTCGATCTGCTCCCCGATACCGGAACGGTGATGGTCGGCATTTATAATTCTTCAACTGTCCGCAAGCGCGATGTCCCCAAGATGCGCCGCACCCTCGGCATTGTATTTCAGGATTTTAAGTTGTTGGAAGACCGGAATGTCTTCGATAATGTCGCGTTTGCATTGGAAGTAACCGGCGTTCGGCGCGACGAGATCGGCAAGCGCGTCCTGCGGGTGCTCGCAGATATGGGCTTAAGCCACAAACGCAACAGCATGCCCCACGAACTTTCCGGCGGAGAACAACAGCGCGTCGTTATTGCGCGCGCGCTGGTAAATGAACCAATGCTCCTGCTCGCGGATGAACCCACAGGCAATCTCGATCCGGCTGCCTCGCTTGAAATTCTGCAGTTATTGAAGATGATCAATGCAAAAGGCACTGCCGTTATCATGGCCTCGCACAATTACGAGCTCGTGCGAAAATCCGAAGGCAGGGTTATTCTATTGAAGGAAGGCAAAGCCGAAGAAATAGAAATCGGCAAACTCTAGAGGTCATTGCGAGCGGTCCGCCACGGGCGGACTCCCCGCGCACGGGGACGCGAAGCAATCTCGCTCCAGCACGAACAACATTTACGGCGTGGGCGCCGCCACCGATTCCACCCTCTTTATCTCCGGCGCATACTTCAGAATCGCCCGCTCAATCCCCGCCCGTAGCGTCATCCGCGACATCGGGCAAATGATGCACGTCCCCTGAAAGGCAATCTCCGCAACGGTATTATCGATCCGCATCAACCGCACGTCTCCCCCATCGGCCTGAAGGTATGGCCTGCACACATCCAGAGCGCGTTCAACGCGTTCTGCGACCGTTCCCGATTGGTTCTCAGGTCCGCTGGTCATTTCAAACTGATCTCGATTTCCGGCGCAGCGCTCGTAAACTGCGATATGCTCATTTGCGCCGCCATTGCCCGCGTGATCGAACGAATGATCTGCGCTTGCTGTGACTTCGGTTCCGATACCACGATCGGTTTTCCGGTATCGCTGCCGATGCGGATCGGTGTGTAAATGGGGATTTCTCCGAGGAATGGCGTATTCAGTGCTACCGCTTCCTTCCTGCCGCCGCCCGTGGCGAAAATATCTTCTCGGGTGCCGCAATGGCCGCAAATAAAATAGCTCATATTCTCGATGATCCCGAGAACGGGCACATTGACCTTCTCGAACATCTTAAACGCCTTCCGCGCATCTGCAAGCGAAATATCCTGCGGCGTCGTC
>DATGFY010000385.1:0-4263 GCA_035308785.1 Bacteroidota bacterium
AGCAATAAATTCCGCCGCATCTTTCCATGTCGTAACCCCGCCGATGCCGGAGATGGGGAGGTTCACTTCGGGGTCGTTCGCCACCGCCGAAAGCATATTCAGCGCGATCGGTTTCACCGCCGGCCCCGCATACCCTCCATGTCCGCCTTTTCCATTGATGGACGGTTTCAATTCGAGGTTATCGAGATCAACGCCCATAATCGTGTTGATGGTATTAATGAGCGAGATGCCGTTTGCTTTGCCTTTTTTCGCGGCGCGCGCGGGGAACCGGATATCGCTGATATTCGGCGTCAGCTTCACCAGCACGGGGATGGTAGAAACTTCCGTAACCCATTCGGTGATCATCGCGCAATACTCGGGCACTTGCCCCACCGCGGCGCCCATGCCGCGTTCGCTCATGCCATGCGGGCAGCCGTAGTTCAGTTCGATGCCGTCTGCGCCCGTATCGATCGTGCGCTTGACGATGTCGTGCCACACGTCGCGGTCGGATTCGACCATCAGGGAGACGATTACTGCGCGGTCGGGCCAGAGTTTTTTTGTTTCGGCGATCTCTTTGAGGTTCACTTCAAGGTCGCGGTCACTGATGAGCTCGATATTATTGAGCCCGAACAGTTTCTGCCCGTTGTAATCGATGCCGCCGTAGCGGTTACAGGTGTTCATCACCGGCGCACCGATGGTTTTCCACACCGCTCCGCCCCATCCCTGCTCGAACGCCTTGCATACCTGGTAGCCGGAGTTCGATGGCGGCGCCGAGGCCAGCCAAAACGGATTTGGCGATTTTATTCCTGCACAGTTTATTGAGAGATCGACCATAAGAGTTTACAAAAAAATGACGATGAAAGTCTGAAAATTTTTGTCACAATTTGTCAGCAATATACGGTAAATTGCTTATTTCATGTTAGAAAATTGCTCGATTATTTTTCTTGTCTTATAACGTGAAAAATAGCCATAGTACATTTCCCAATTTGCATTTTTGCCTTGCTGATTTAGCAATGGTTTCTCGTAATATTTATCTTTGAAAGCTTGAATTAACACACGCTCTAACTTCTCCCATGTAGATTCAACTCTCTGTTTACCCTTCCTTGAAAACACCACGTAGAATTTAAGCTCCTTGATGCTTCGCTCATTTAACAATTCTTTTGCTCGATGCGCTCCACTTCTTGCAATCCTGTTTATTCCTTTCTCGGTAGTGCCTATATATACTATCCGAGATTTTTTCCGGCTTACACCATACTTGACTGGCTTGTTTGCAATCGCGATATATACCAATTTCTCCCTCTTAATCGCCTCGCGCGTAATGATGATTGCCGGTGTTCGTGATCTTGTACTGATAGTGATCCTTCGTTTCATAATCTAAGCCCCTTTAACAAAAATTAACTAACATCGTGAATAGCACGTTTATAAGGTGAGACAATACTAATCCGTGTCATTTTGAGCGAAGCGAAGAATCTCCTCGCTTCGGCGCAGCCGATTCATTTCTTTATCCTCAACCGTCGGAGATGCTTCACTTCGTTCAGCATGACACTCCTAAGGGGTCTGTCATTCTGAGCCCGTTCGCTTTTTGAACGGAGCGAAGAATCTCCCGCGTCCAAGTTTACGACCATTCTTCGGCGAGATCATTCCATTCGGGATTAACAGATTCGATTAGCGCGATTTTCTTAGATCGAACCCATCCCTTAATCTGTTTCTCCCTCATTATTGCTGCTCGTACATCGCCCACTGAATCGCAATACACAAGTTTACTACAATTATACTTACTCGTGAAACCCTGCGTCTGCTTTTGCTTGTGTTCGTAAATACGGCGTTCAAGATTGTTCGTAACACCCGTGTAAAGCACGCCTCGTTTTCTATTGGTTACTATGTACACAAAATAGTTTTTGGTCATCTATCAATGGCGGAGATTCTTCGCGAAGTTTACCCTCGAATGTTTTTGTCGAGGGCTCAGAATGACAATCATTCTGCGATTACTCAATCATTGAGCTCGATGAACCGTCGGAGATCCTTCGCTTACGCTCAGGATGACAATCGTATTGCGGTAACTCAGGTATTGAGCTAAACGAACCGACGGAGATCCTTCGCGGAGTTTATCCTCGAGTGCTTTTATCGAGGGCTCAGGATGACAATCATTGTGCGGCCCATTAACCTATTTAAACAACCATCTATCAATTCCATGCGCGGCGCGTTTGCCGTCTGCGGCGGCATTAACGACTTCTTTGCCGCCATTGATGCAATCGCCGCCCGCAAAATACTTCGGGTTCGAGGTCTGCAGCGTTTCTGCATTCACGGCAACCTTGCCCTTATCCATCTTCAAATTGGGAACTTGCGATAAGAACGACTCCACCGGTTTCTGCCCGATCGCCTTGATGACCATATCGACCGGAACCGTGAACTCCGAGTTCGGCACCGGCACGGGGCTCCGCTTTCCTTTTGCGTCTTTCTCGCCGAGCGTCATCCGCAAACACTCGATTCCTTCCACGTGCGTTTTCCCGAGGATGCGCTTCGGGGCGGTCAAGAAATGGAACTGCACGGTGTCTTGCTTGGCAAGCGCGTATTCGAAATCGTACGCGGACATCTCCTCGCGGCTGCGGCGGTAGATAATCATGACTTGTTCCGCGCCGAGACGTTTCGCTTCCGTCACCGCATCGATCGCCGTGTTTCCCGCGCCGATCACCGCGACGCGCTTCCCGACATCGACGGTGTTCCATTTTCGCGACGTCACTTTTTCGATAAACTCCAATGCGTCGTGAACGCCATTTAGCTCTTCGCCGGGAATCGCCAAGTCGGGCGATACGCCCAATCCCGCGCCGATGAAAATTGCATCGTGCTTCTTTTCTAACTCTGCAAGCGTTACGGTCTTTCCAATCCACACGTTTGTTTGAATCTTCACGCCGAGACTTTGCGCCAGCTTCACCTCGTTCTCGCTGTCATGGTAATTCATTTTGTAGGGAGCGATGCCGCGGAAGTCCAGCCCGCCGGCTGTTGCCTTGCCTTCGTAAATCGTAACGTCGTAGCCCATCAACGCAAGCTCTGCGCCGCACGCAAGTCCCGCCGGACCCGAACCGACGATCCCAACCGATTTCCCGTTCTTCGGCGCGGGCGTGAACAGCGCAGGCATTCCCATTTCAAAATACCGGTCGATAGCATAGCGCTGCAGCCTCCCGATCTCGATCGGTTTTTCGCCGCGCTCGTTATAGACACATGCTCCTTCGCAGAGAACAGAAACCGGGCACGCCTTCGCGCACGTCAGCGCGATCCAGTTCGATTCCAAAATTGTTTTCGCAGAACCCTTCACGTTATCGGTGGCGATCTTCTTGATGAACGTGGAAATATCGATGTGGGTGGGGCATGCTTTCTGGCAGGGCGAATCGAAGCAGTAGAGGCAGCGGTTCGCTTCGGCGACTGCCTGGTTCTTGTTGAACGCCGGATGAATCTCTGCGAAATTTTTCTCGTACTGTTCGGGGCTAAGTTTTGGCGCGATGTTGTTCATAGTGTATTCTGTACTACGATTTGATAAAAGCGATTCATCGTCATTGCGAAGCGATTTTGCTTTTTGCCGAAGCAATCTCCATTGCCGACCGATTGAGATTGCTTCGCGTGTCGCCTGATGGCGCCAAACCCGCTCGCAATGACAGAGAACTAATTAAGAAAATGAAAATCGGAAATTGCCAATTGGCAATCGGCAATAATCTTTAGCTCATCCAATTGATCTGTGCTTCGGCATTCCACTTGATGGTGATCTTCTTCGGTTTGGTGAAAAATTCAATCGAGCTTTTCCCGGTGATATCGCAGGCGCCGAACTTCGATTCGTTCCAGCCGCCGAACGAAAATGGTTCCCGCGGAACCGGTACGCCGATGTTCACGCCCACCATTCCTGCGCTCGCGCGTTCGGTGACATAGCGCGCAGCGCCGCCGCTTTGGGTGAAAACCGACGCCGCGTTGCCGTACGGATTCGCGTTTTCGATCTTCAACGCTTCATCAACGGTCTTCGTGCGCATAATCGCGAGAACGGGGCCGAACACTTCTTCGCGGGCGATGCTCATTTCCGGTTTCACGAAATCGATTACCGTCGGCCCGACCCAATAGCCGTTTTCTTTGCCGGGGACTTTCACACCGCGTCCATCGACCAATACCTTTGCACCCTGTTTTTCGGCTTCGGTGATATACCGCTCGATCCGTTCTTTTGCCTGCTGCGAAATAACCGGGCCGAGGTTTTTGCCCGGAATAATCTTTTTTGCCTCAACGCACAACCGCTCTATTATATGA
>DATGFY010000386.1:0-1878 GCA_035308785.1 Bacteroidota bacterium
TTGCTGGTGTGCTCTGGGTGAACAAGAATCCGCTGGAGCTGGCGAATTTTCATTTCGGACTTCCGTATGCGGTCGGTCTGCTGACGATTCTCACGGCGCACGAATTCGGCCACTACTTTGCGGCGCGGGCGCATGGGGTCGATACGACGCTGCCATTTTATATTCCCTTCCCTCCGTTCATCTTAAGTCCATTCGGCGGTGGCGAGTTGATTCAGCTTAATCCGTTTGGCACGATGGGTGCGGTGATCCGCATTCGCTCTCCGCTAACATCAACCAAGGCGTTATTCGATATCGGCATCGCGGGACCGATTGCCGGGTTTATTCCGACTGTGGCAATATTAATCGCCGGCCTGATCACCCTTCCGGGAAAAGAATATCTCTATTCTGTCCACCCTGAGTACCGGTTTCTCTCAACGATTCCAAAAGAGGGTCTAACGTTCGGGAACTCGATTCTCTTTTGGGGCATACGAAAGCTGTTGCCGACGACGGTGTTTTTTCCGCCGATGAACGAGATCTACCACTATCCATTTCTGTGCGTTGCATGGTTTGGGATGTTCGTGACTGCGTTGAATATGATACCGGTAGGCCAACTCGATGGCGGACATATTTTGTATGCTCTCATCGGGAAAAGGCAATGGATGGTTGCCAACGTCTTTTGGGGGATTCTCGTCGTGCTAGGGATTTCAAGTTTGCTGCCGTTCATCGGCATCAAGACTCAAATTGGAACAACCGGGTGGATCGTGTGGGCGGCGATTCTCTATTTTGTCATCAAGCTCCATCATCCGCAAGTGAGCGATGAATCTCCGTTGACCCGAAACCGGATCATGCTGGGATGGGCTTCTTTTTTGATCTTTGTTCTGATATTTCCGCCTGTGCCGATATTTGATGCGCTCTAACTGGAAGAGCGGTGGACGGTGAATGGTGGACGATGGAAGGAAAAGAAAAGATCCAACGATGAGGAACTACCGCTATTCCGCTCCCCAGAGCAACTCACCCCATCCCCTCTCTCAAGAGAGAGGGGCGCTATTATAATATTCTTGAAAGATTCACGTGGAGGCCAATAGCTCGTATCAGCGACATCCTTTATATCATCGCCATCAGCGGTTCAAGCATTTTCGTCTCACCTCTAATTTCTTTCTTCTTACCGCTTTTGAGGTGCTTGCTTTTGAGGCAGGCTTTTCCTAATTTTAAGAACCATATTTCATCATTTATCATCATCTTCAGCGGAAAACTGCGTATAGAGCCCTAATTGATACTATTGTAGTGTTACCCCGTCCGGCGACCGGACACTTGAATCGCAGAATAATCCGTTGCAGATGAACATATTGTTGAAATATTGGTACCTCCTGGCGCTTTGCCTCTTCTTGACCTCGTGCGAGAAGTCGAGCGACACGCTTGTTGATCCCTCCATCAATTCCCCGTTCCTGATTTCCGATTCCGTTTCTGTCAGTCAGATCTTCATCGATTCGCTGCATCAGAATGCCGATGGGACGATCCCGATTTCATTTACTATTTCAGCGCGGGCGTACGATCGATCGGGAATCTCCGATCTGCGATCGGTTTCGTATGCGATTTACCCGCCCGGTTCGGCGTATGCATTTTTATCCGGCGCGTGCACGCTTACTTCGGCAGTAACCGGCGGCGATACGGCGATTTATACCGCAAGATTAAGTTTTTCGATTGATAAGTCAACAGTCGGCTTCTACAATGTGGGGATTACCGCGACGACGCAATCAAACACTGTCAGCAATACACTTCTTTCTCGGGTTCTGATCTCGAAAAATTTCCATCGCCCGTACCTCACAGATCTCTATGCACCGGATACGGTGGTCATCCCCGCGCATGGGAAAGAACTACTGCAGTTCGCGGTTTCTGTAC
>DATGFY010000387.1:0-1899 GCA_035308785.1 Bacteroidota bacterium
GATTAAAATTGCTCTCCGGAAATCGGTATCCGCCCAACCCATTGTTGATGCGAAAAAAGCAATCCAGATCGGCCCCATCGAGATATTCAAACTCCAGCATACTGTTAAAGTTTCCGGCAGGACGGTCTTTCTCCCCAGAAAGGAATTCGATGTCCTGCTATTTCTTGCCGAACATCCGGGGCAAGTGATTAACCGTTCCGTTCTCCTTGATTCCGTTTGGGGATCAGAAGTACAGGTCGTTGACCGGACTGTAGATGTCCACATTCGCAAGATTAGAGAGAAACTGGGAAAAAGCGCTGAATATATCGAAACGATCAAGGGTGTTGGCTACAAGATGCGCGAGGCCTGATGTCGCTCCGATTCAAACTCGCTGCGGCTTTTTTTATTACTTCGGCCTCGGCAGTTATACTATTTGCACTGGTGACCGATGCTCCGGTGCCCTTCTCTACCGCGTGGCTTGCCGGGGCTATCCTTATCCTTGCAGGGGGTTCGTATCTCCTAGGGTGGATGATTGCCAAGCAAGATTCGAGAAGAATCCTTGAAATCTCCCGTGCAGCCGAGGAAATCCGCAAGGGCAATCTGGATGTTCGCGTGCCGTCCTCTGTCAAAGATGAAATTGGCGGGCTTGCAGAGGAAATGAACGCCATGGTCGATCGCCTGAGCGAGGACATCACAAAGATGAAGAAACTTGAGCGGATCCGCAGCGAGTTTCTTGGCAATGTTTCCCATGAACTTCGCACGCCGATATTCGCCATCCAGGGGATGCTTGAAACACTTCTTAATGGGGGACTCGAAGATCACGAAATCAGCTGGGATTTCATCGAGCGTTCTCTCAACAACACCCAGCGACTCAATGCCCTCCTCAGTGACCTCATCGAAATATCGCGCATCGAATCCGGCGATATGAAAATGAGTTTCCGGTATTTCCCGTTGAAAGATTTCATCTGCCAGATCATCGCCGAATTTCGGTTGCAAGCAGAGCATAAGCGCATTACAGTTTCCATGGAGGAGATGGATGCGGCCATTGAGGTCATGGGAGATAAAGAGCGTTTGAAACAGGCGTTGGTGAATCTGCTCGATAATGCTATCAAATATACTCCTGCCGATGGTTCTGTTCGTGTCTCTGTGGGAGTTGAAACGGATGCTATCAGGATCTTCGTGACCGATACCGGCATTGGAATACCTGAGGAACATCTCTCGCGCATTTTTGAGCGTTTCTATCGGGTTGATAAGGTGCGCTCCCGCGAAGTCGGGGGGACAGGGCTTGGTCTAGCCATTGTCAAACATATCATCGAAGCGCATGGGAGCAAGATCGAAGTCCGCAGCGTCCCCGATCAAGGCAGCACCTTCAGCTTCGCTCTGAGGCGGTAATTTAGAACGATCCGCCGTGGCGGAGCCCGCTTCGCTCATGCGCCTTAGGCGCGTAAAGATTTTTGCCGTCAAACTCCGTTGTTTCTTTAGACTATCCCTTTCACAAACTCCTCTAAACGCCTTTCCTGCGCAGAATTAACAATTTCTTAATATTGCAATAACAGTAAAGTAACCCACCTAAAGTATCTTTGGGAGATTGAAATGCGCATCGTAGCAGGTTCAGTCTCGCACATCTAGGTTTCAATCTCAAACTAACTATCACCATCACCATTTACGGAACTACAATGAAACGTTTAATTTACGGTGTTCTTTTTGCTGTTCTCACGCTCTCCGGATTTGTCCTCGCACAGGACCAGCCAACCGGACACGTCAGCGGATTGATGTTTGGCGATTATTTTTACAATGTCGCACGCGATTCCTCGTTTGCAACCGGTCACGGAACTCCCGCGACCAAAGCGACTTCCGGCGCCAAAGATCTGAATGGCTTTAACTTCCGTCGTATCTATTTCACATATGATGACGACATCT
>DATGFY010000388.1:0-4307 GCA_035308785.1 Bacteroidota bacterium
ACGAAGTCACGGTCGTCACCTTTGGTGACTCTGATGCGGCGAATAAGATACAGAACGCGTTCCGCAAGCCCCCGAAGGCGGTGCATGTCGTTCCACCTCCCTGGGTTGACAAGTATCGACGCTTGGGACAGATATACTCGTATTTCACCAGGGAGAGTTACATTCAGCTCGCGTGCAGTTCGGACGAGATGCGAAGGGTCCTTGACGATGTTCTAAGAATGCAGGAATTCGATTTCGTGCTGGCGGAATTTTCAATGATGGGATGGTACGATTTAAACACAAAAGCGATCAAATTGCTTGACGCGCACAACATCGAACATGATACCTATCTCCGCCTTTCGGAACACGCCCGCGGGTGGATCAGACGGGCGCATTATCTTACGGAATACAAGAAACTCCTTTCGCAAGAAATCAAATCATGGCGCAAACAAGATGCGATTCTGGTGACATCGGAGCGCGATGCAGACGTTCTTCAACGGCTTGTGCCGGAAGCGATTGAATATGTCGTCCCGAACGGCGTGGATACGTCGTATTTTTATCCGTCCGATGCAACGGAGGAGCCCTACACGCTTGTGTTTACAGGCTTGATGAAATATGTCCCCAATTACGACGGCATGCTGTACTTCCTCGATGAAATCTTCCCGCTTATTCTGAGAGAAATTCCTTCGGCAAAACTGTACATCGTTGGTGGATTCCCGCCGAAAGAACTTGAACGCAGAGCTTCCCCGAATGTGATTATTACCGGTTACGTCGAAGATGTCCGGCCATACATTTGGCGGGCGAAGGCATACATTGTGCCTTTGCGCATGGGCGGAGGAACACGGCTGAAAGTTCTTGAAGCAATGGCAATGAAAAAGATTGTCATCGGCACCAGCATCGGATGCGAGGGAATTGATGTAACCTCCGGCGATTCGGCGCTGATAGCGGACGACCCGAAACAATTCGCCGCAACTGTGGTTGAGGTTCTTCGCAACCCTGCGCGTGTTGAGACGATCGCCGCGAATGGATTTGAAATCGCAAAAAGAAAGTATGATTGGAAGCACATCGGCACTACCATCGAGGACATCTTGCAGCGCCTTGCAGAACCGAAGGCTTCCGTGAACTCTATTGAAGAATCCGTCTTGTATGAATAACCCAACACAACCCGTGCGTTGCGAAGGAAATCCGCGAAGCATCAAGGTGCTGATGTACCATCGCATCGTGAACGATAAAGCGGTCAGTCAGAAACATTGGACTTCTTTGCACGTCGATGATTTTCGGAAACAGCTATCGCTTCTCGACCAATGGGGATATACAGCGCTTTCGCTGCGGGATTACCAGATGTTTCTTGATGGAAAACTCGATCTTCCCAACAAGCCGGTTATCCTTACGTTCGATGATGGCTATCTCGATTTCTATCAGTGTGCCTATCCTCTGCTTCACGAATTCGGCTTCAAGGCGGTGGTCTTTGTTCTCGGGGAACGGAAAATAAAATCGAACTTCTGGGATGAACGCCTCGGTATCGGCGGGGCTCCGCTGATGGACGGACGCCATATCCTCGAACTTCACGAGGAAGGATTTGAAATAGGTTCTCATTCACTCTCCCATGCACGACTCACAGAATTGCCGGATGACATGGTGTGGGAACAAGTATCGCGATCAAGGATTTTGCTCGAAATCCTGCTCGATGCGCCGGTCACATCGTTTTCGTACCCATACGGCCTTCTCAATTCTGCCGTAAAGAACGCAGTGAGAGAATCCGGATATACATTCGCCTGCAGCGTCGGAAGCGGACCCGCCGCTTTCAACGGAGATTGTTATGAGATTCGCAGAATTACGATCCAAAGCAATACTGGCATATCGGGATTTGCCGTTCGGCTGCTAACGCCGTTCCAATATTTCGATTGGACACGGCGCAAAGCATCGGAGGTAATCGGTGGTCTCATCAAACCCCGCAAAGGTCAAGTACAACCGGCACACGGACCGGAACAACAACACGAACAGCAAGGAATTCTTTTATGACGACCGCATATTCGGATTTGATTGCCCCGGCGCCCAAAGAGATTCTGCATGATACAGAGCCGCAACGCGTGGAAGAGGACAACGGAGTTCTCTCCCTGGAGATCATCAACGATGCGGACGAATTCAAGTCGCATCGTGTTGCATGGGACTTGCTTGTGCTCCGAGCGTCTTCGACTGTGTTCCAAACCTTCGATTGGCTCTATCTCTGGTGGCAGCATTTCGGTCGGGATGCAAATCGATCGCTTCACATTCTTATGATGCGTGACAACCGAGCGATTGTGGGCATTGTTCCCCTCTTTCTCGAAACGAAAACGCTCTTCGGATTCCGGGTTAATAAACGGCTGCGGTTGCTTGGCAGCGGGGTTAAGGGCCGGAGAGAGTACGGTGTATTCGATGCCTACAGTCCTTCCGATTTCCTCGATGCGATCATCGAGCCGGAATACGAAAACAGGGTGGTTCGCACATTTCTGGATTACCTGCGGAATCATCCGACAGCCTGCGACGAAGTTATTCTTGAAAATATGCCTGATGAAAGCGGATTCAAAAAGAACCTCTTGCTTTCCATCGTAGGGCAGGACGTATCCTACTCAGTGCAGAAGGCCGATGGTTGTCCGCGATTATCAGTTCCGTCGTCCTCACAGACATTTCTGGCCAAGTTGAGCGGAAATACTCGTCGGCGATTGACGCAATCGCGGAAGGCGCTCCAAAACGGTCATTCGATTGTCGAAACGGTCGGTTCGTACCAGGAAATTGAAGGATTCTTGAACGATTTGATCCGCCTTCATCAAGACCGATGGAACAACATCGGTTTTCCCGGAGTATTCTCCGATTCGCGGTTCGCGAGGTTTCAGCACGATGTTGCTCATGCATTCTATTTGCGGGGATGGCTATGGCTTAAAACTGTCCGTACCGATGGATACCGGATCGCCGCGCGCCTTGCATTCATCTTTAAAGATAACCTTTACGATTATCTTGCGGGGTTCGATGATCAATCTGTTTCATCGAAGCAGAAACCCGGTTACGGACTATTGATTACGATGATCGACGACGCTATTCGGGCCGGATATACTTCGATTGAATTGTTGCGAGGAAACGAGCCATACAAATACGAATTAACAGGCGAACAAGGATCTGTATGGACCATGAGGATTTGGAGCTTTGCCGAAACCCCGAGTTGGCGCAAAGTCATAAACTCCATTCTTAGCGTTGTTGAACGGATTTCGAACCGTGTTCACCTCGAAATGCTCTTAATGCGTACGCAGTATCGCGTGAGCCGTTCTCCGGCTTGGTTGGTTCGGTATATGAAGTTTTCAATGGATCGGCTTTTCAAGAGATAAATCTATACCGTGGAATTCAATATCGCAATCGAGCCGGAACATTTGAATATGATTGACATCCAGGCAGATGAATTGATGATAGGGCGTTACTCAAATACCGCTGCATATTTACAGAGATCGGTCGATAGGTACTTCGACGCCCATTCCGAGGAGTGGAGTTCGATTTATGAGAAAAACGATCTCCAAAGCAGTATCTATAAATCGCGGCAAGCGGCTACGTTAGACATCATCGACCGGATGGCGTTCCCAAAGGAAAGTAAGATCCTCGAAATAGGCTGCGGAGCCGGTGTATTAACGATTGCCCTTGCACACCGAGGATACCGCGTCATTGCATTGGATAGTGTGAATGCGATGGTCAATCTGCTCAGCGAGAGGGCGAAGGAAGGCGGTGTAGAGGACAGAATCATTGCTGCGATCGGGGATGTGCATGATCTTCAATTCGCCGATCAATCGTTCGATGCTGTACTTGCGCTCGGAGTTTTACCGTGGCTGCACTCCCCATTGAACGCGATGAAAGAGATGGCAAGAGTTGTGCGGAGTAAAGGGACGGTCATTGTAACAATGGACAACAAATGGCGGCTCAACGAAACTCTCGATCCGAGGCTGAGTCCGGCGATTTCAGGTTTCCGCGAAGAGATAAAATCGATTCTCCTTGCTCTCAAATTACGGAAGGAAAAATTCGTCCCTACGCTGCCCAAGAAATACTCGATTAGCGAGTTCGACGCGATGATCACCGGCGTTGGGGTGGAAAAAATTGAGGGATTCACTCTCGGTTTCGGGCCATTTACAATGATGGGAAAAAGAATACTTCCCGATGCGTTGGGCAAGAACGTCAATGGAATCTTTCAACGTCTCGCCGATTCCAACGTTCCGTTATTCCGGGGTACGGGATCGCATTATATCTTTATCGGCCGGCGTATATGAAACTTGAACAATCGAAATTGGAAAAAAAACAACAGTGACTGTTAT
>DATGFY010000389.1:0-4025 GCA_035308785.1 Bacteroidota bacterium
AATTCCTTGTTTTATGTCCAAGTATTGGTGAATATATACTTATCAAGAATCAGATGCAAGCTTTCTACCTGTTTGTAAAGATATTGCGATATCAAGACGCAATAGACTCATGACACCAGTTCAAATCGTCGGCGCATGCACCCTCTCATTCAACTCATTCAATTTCGTAATTCCTTCTTTTAACCGCTCTTGCGCTTTCGCCCCGGCAGTAAGCGCAACCATCAACTTTACGTCGTTCCCATCCTGCTTCAATTTCATCAGCGGCTCGGATTTCTTTCCAGGTGCGGATTTCCAGCCGCTGTTCGCCGCGGCCATGAGCCGTTGGAACGGCGTATCGGCGTCGCCTTCTTTGCCGTAAAAAGTTTCCCGAGTTTGTTCAGGCAATGTAAGCGCAAGCGATCTCTCACCAAGCTCGGCTTTCCGGAAGCCGATTGTCCCCGCCGCCGCGCGCAGTTCCACGATCAAGAAGAGATTTTCCACCTCTTCAGGGTATTCGCCGAACCGGTCGCGCAGCTCGTCGCGGATGCCGTGGATTTCCTCCGCCGATTGCGCGCGGTACAATCGCCGGTAGACGTCGAGCCGCTCGGAATCGGATTCAATATAAAACTCCGGCAGTAACGCCTCTACCGGCGCATCCACCTGCGTCTGTAACTCCTCCACCGAAACAGGTTTAGCGGGAACGGCGGCCGTTTCGCCCTGAGCTGCCGCGGCGTGTTCGAACACCTCTTTGAACTCCTCCGATTTCAATTCCTCGACCGATTCGCGCACGATCCGCTCGTACATTTCGAACCCCATCTCCATGATGAAGCCCGATTGTTCCCCGCCCAGCAAATTTCCGGTGCCGCGGATTTCCAGATCGCGCATCGCGAGGTTGAACCCGGATCCCAACTCGGCAAACTCCTCGATTGCTTGCAATCTCCGCAGTGTCGTCCGTGGAATTACGCTCAACGGCGGCGTCAATAAATATGCGTACGCCTGCACATTCGATCTGCCCACCCGTCCGCGCAGCTGGTACAACTCCGCCATGCCGAACCGTTCCGCACGGTTCAGGATGATCGTGTTCACGCTCGGGATATCGAGTCCCGATTCGATGATCTTCGTGCAGACAAGCACGTCGTATTTCTTTTCCAAAAAATCGAGCATCGTTTGTTCGAGCTCGTGCCCATCCATCTGCCCGTGCGCGATATGGATGCGCGCTTCGGGAACGCGGGTACGGAGCAATCCGGCAATCGTATCGATATTTTCGACCCGGTCATGCACAAAATAAATCTGTCCTCCTCGGTGAAGTTCGTGCAGGATCGCCTCGCGCACCACGCGCCAGTGCGTTTCCAAGCCCCCGCCATCGGCAGGGACAATCTCCGTCGAAATGGGCAACCGGTTGCGCGGCGGCGTATTAATAAGCGAGAGATCGCGCGCGCCGATTAATGAAAAATGCAGCGTCCGCGGTATCGGGGTTGCCGTGAGCGTGAGAGTATCTACGGTCGCTTTGAACTTCCGCAGCTTTTCTTTCGCGGTCACCCCGAACCGGTGCTCTTCATCGATGATCAGCAGGCCGAGATCTTTGAACGCGACGTCCTTGGAAAGCAGCCGGTGCGTCCCGATGATAATATCCACAGCGCCCTTCGCGAGCAAATCCACGACTGCAGTTTGTTCTTTCTTCGATTTGAACCGCGTCAAGTTTTCGATTCGCGCGCCGAACCGCTGCATCCTGTCACGGAAGGTGTTGTAATGCTGGATCGCAAGGATCGTCGTGGGAACAAGCACCGCAGCCTGTTTGCCATCCTGCACTGCTTTAAATGCTGCACGGACCGCAACCTCAGTCTTGCCAAATCCGACGTCGCCGCAGACTAACCGGTCCATCGGCGAAGAGCTTTCCATATCGCGCTTTACATCGAGCGTTGCAGTCGCTTGATCGGGCGTGTCTTCGTACATGAACGATGCCTCGAGTTCTTTTTGCCAATGCGAATCGGGAGAAAATGCGAACCCCGGTTCGGCTTTGCGTTTGGCGTAGAGCGCAATAAGATCGCGCGCAATATCCTTGATGCGCTTCTTCGCGCGTGCCTTGAGTTTATCCCATTCTGCCGAGCCCAGCCGCGTCAATTTCGGAACGTGCCCTTCTTTCGATGCGTACTTTTGCACGCGGTTGACGAAGTTCAGGTTGACATACAGGATGTCGTTTTCGAGAAAGGCCACCTTCATCACTTCTTGCTCTGCGCCGCCGACGGATATCTTCGTGAGGCCCGAAAATGTCCCGATGCCATGGTCGGCATGGACGATATAATCGCCCGGTTTAAGCTGCTGCAATTCCTTTTGTGATATGCTGTTGAAGCGTTTCCGCTTGGCGATCCCTCTGCGCTTTAATCTTCCGAATATTTCGTGTTCCGTGAACACCGCAACCTTGCCGGCAGGAAAAATAAAACCGGAATGAATTGCCGGATGAAGCAATTCGAATTTTGGCAATGACACTTTTATTGCGTCGTCATTCTGACCAAAGCGAAGAATCTCCAACGGTTCGTTCTCATCCATCGCCGATGCGTTTGGATCGGTCAACGTTTCCTCAATCAACTCTTGCAGCCGGGTCGATTCCTTCGATGAATCGCTTGCCAAATACACCGTGTATCCTTCGGCATTGAGAGCGACGATCTTCTCGATCGCTGCGCGCACGCTTCCGCCGAACGGCGGTTGCGGCGATGAGCCGAAATCGATCTGCTGTCCCGCGCCGCGCGCATGCACGGCCGCCCGTACGATGCGCGCCATCGTTGCGATTCGGCGTTCGACCTCCTGCCACTCGAACATCTGCTGTTTTCCTTCGCCGATGAGTTGTGAGATCTCGCGCTCAAGAAGAGATTGATCATCGAGCAACAACAGCGCATCGGCATTCAGATAATCGAAAAGCGAACCGGAGAGCGATGTCGGAGTTTGATGCCCGTCGGTTTCGCTTGCATCGTGCGGCGAAGGATCGGGGACAATACTCGCAACCTCCAGTGTACGAATCGACCGCTGCGAAAGCGCATCGAACTCGCGGATCGATTCAATCGTGTTGCCCCAGAATTCGAACCGCACCGGATTTTCGCCGACGAACGGGAAGACATCGAGGATGCCACCGCGGACCGCAAAATCGCCGTACCCTTCCACGAAATCTTTCTTCTCGAATCCGAGTTCATAGAGACGTTCGATGAGCCTCGTGAAATCAGTCTCACCGCCCGACTTGAGCTCGATAATCGTCTCGGTAAAATGTTTCGGCGAAGGAATGCGCTCTGCAAGCGATGCGGCAGAGGCGATGATGATGCGCGGAACGGAACCGGTGAGCGCTTTGAGCGTTTCGATCTGCGCAATCGATGAACTCATATCGAGCGATTGGGAATAGTGCATCGGCCGTGCGCCAAAGAACCGAACCGCCTCCTCGCCGATCAGCAGCGCGCAATCGTCGCGCAGCGTCTCCGCCGCATCGTCGTCTGCCGCCACCGCAACGATTTGCC
Organism: Bacteroidota bacterium; assembly: GCA_035308785.1. Classification (GTDB taxonomy): domain Bacteria; phylum Bacteroidota; class Ignavibacteria; order UBA10030; family SZUA-254; genus DATGFY01. The sequence goes on from DATGFY010000389.1 coordinate 3,480, forward strand.
GGCCGGTGCCTTCGAACAATGCCGCAACCATGAACGCGACCAGCGATCCCGCCGCGCCGCTAACAACAACAGGATGGGAGTTGTCTAATTTTCCGGCTGCATCCGTTAAGGCGATGAAAGGTGGAGAACTAAAGAGAGGATGTTTGAGTTGATTCATGAACGATAAAATCTATCGGAGAGTAACGCGATCCCTTACCAAAATGTCATTGCGAGGAGTCTCCGTTGACGAAGTCAACGGAGACGACGCGACAATCTCCTCACCCACTCTTGTCATTGCGAGGAGCGTAGCGACGTGGCAATCTCCTACTTCCCCTTCTTCAATTCCTCCATTTGCTTCTGTAGTCTCGCAATATTCTCGCGGTTTTCACGCTGAATTTCGTAGAGGTCGTGAAGTTCAGAAGCGCGAAGTTCGTCGAGTTTCACGTGCAAACTCTGGATCTGCATCTCCGCTTTCATGTTTGTCTGGAACTCGGTCTCCGAACGCAGCCGGTCGCTTTCATACTGCCTGTTCTGGCTCATGAGGATGATCGGCGCTTGAATCGCAGT
>DATGFY010000390.1:0-3284 GCA_035308785.1 Bacteroidota bacterium
AAGAAAAAGTTCAAGATAAAAGAATTCGGCCCGTGGGACTTCGATTACGCGCTCGCCAAGTCGGCGTCGCTGCCCGATAAATATTTTCCGGCCGATTCTGTCTTTGAGGCGATCCATCGTTTTGAACGGGGTATTGGATTCACCGTCGATTCGTTGCCGATTCACGAAGTCGTGAAAGACATTCCCTATGGCGGTCTCAGCTTGGCGATCGATATCCCACACGATTCGCGCTTTCTCGTTAATCCTACTGCGGGCAAAGGATTCTATGCTACCGCATTCCATGAGTATGGACACTCGCTCAAAGCCGTCCATATCGATGCGCAGTATCCGATCCTGAAGGGCTACGAATGGATCCCCGGCGCGCAATGCGCAGGTTACGAAGAGGGAGTTGCCGATCTCCACGGCGAGTTCACCGAGGATTCGCTCTGGCTGGCGACGTACACACAAGCAAGTGCGAGAGAGATTACGAAATATCTGCAAGGGCGTCGGCTACCCGCGTTGTACCGGCTGCGGCGGCTGTTGAAGGATTTTTCGATCGAGTATGCGATGTATAAGAACCCCGCGCAAGATCTCGGCGCGTTGGAGCGAGCGATGACCAAGAAATACCTGCTCGTGGAGTTCCCTGAAAAGGAGCCGCCACAGTATGCCTCATCGATCTGGTACGTCTCGTATCCGTGCTATTATCAGAATTACATTATTGCTGCAATGATTGCGACGCAGTTGCAGGAGGCGTTGAGCGATCAGTTCGGCGAACAGAAGATCTCCGATCCGAACGTGGCGGCATGGATTATCCAGCGTTTATATGCGGACGGGGAAACGGAAGAATGGACCGAACGGGTTCGCAACGCAACCGGAAAATCGTTGGAACCGGGTGCGTATTTGCGAAAGTTAGGAATTGAAAAGCAGGGAATAGTGGAAAGTGAACAATGAACAGTATGAATGCAAATAGGATGAGAGCTGCGGCGATAGGATTAATCTTCATGTTGGCAGCGGGAGGATTTGGCGCGGGCCATCATCGGAACATTATCCAGTTTTACCCGGTCGCGGATTCGACGGCGAAATCCCAGGATTTCTCGAAACCGCTTGTCATTGTGCGGCAGAAGCAGCTCGAAGGATGGTATGTGACCTTTGTTGCTCCGAAGAAATCGAAGAAGGTGACCATTGTTGCGGTGACGAAAGAACCGATTTCGAACGCCGATAGCGCAATCTCGCGCCGCGTGAAATTCAAAGGCGTCCAGCCGACCATTGGCGGCATTTCTGCGTGGGGATATATCTTCGACCGTAACGGCGACGGGAAGATCGATTACATGGAGCTTCTCAGCGGGGCCGCGCCGGTGGAATCTGACGATATGCCGGAAGTTTTTCCCACGCGCGAGCAACCGGTCAACCCCGCGCAAGTCGAAATCTTTGTCGCGCACTGCCGGCTCATTTTCGATCACTGGGCCGACGATAACTTCGATGGGAAACTCGATGCAGTGATCGTCAACGATATGGATCCCTACCGCGATTGGGTGAACAGGATGGTCGTTATCCGTAGCACGCATTTCAACGGACACTTCAACGATGTGTGGGGATTCCAGAATTCAATTACCGATGAGCGCGATACCGTTGCCCACGCACTCGACCGCATCCCGTATATCCCGCTCAACGAAAACCGCTCCGAGATTAATGCGGAATCGTTTAAGAATAAATCTGGCATCCTCGATTTAATCAACCGCGCCGCCGTACTATCAGGATTGAAGCCGGGTAGTTTTGTCACGGGCGAAGAGGAGCCGGATGATGAGACGGATACGACTGCGACTGGGAAATAGATTCAAACATAGAAAGAAGATGTCATGCTGAGCGCAGCGAAGCATCTCCCACCTTAGTCGAAAACAACATCTCTAATTCAGTTCCACTCCCGGCCTATGTAAATAATTCCTTCAACCGTTCCGCCGGCCGCGCAAGAATTGCCCGATTGCCTTTTTCAACAATCGGCCGCTGGATGAGATCGGGGTGGCGGATCATCAGGTCGATAATCTCATCATCGGAGAGCTTTTTCGAAGCGAGCCCCAGTTCCTTATAGATGTCTTCCCTCGTTCGAAGAAGTTCCTGCGGCCGCATCCCCATCTTCATTAATAGTCCTTTCAATTTCGCCTTTGGGATCGGATCGATATAATAATTCACCGAGTCCACATCGACGTTCATATCCAATAACGCTTTGTACACTTGTCTGCACGTTGTGCAGGTCGGTTTTTGGTAGATAGTTATTTTATCCATAAGGGATTTTCCTTTGTAAATAGTCATTGCGAGGAGCGTAGCGACGAAGCAATCTCGGTAGGATTACGATGCCGACCGAGATTGCTTCGCTTACGCTCGCAATGACTAGTGTAACGGGCAATGACTAGTCATTCCGGCAGTTTTGGATTGACAAAAATCACTTTCTCTCGCTCAAGCGTAACGGCGCCAACTGCTGCGCCTTTGGGCTTGCGGACATATTTCTTTTCACAATATGCCACAGGGACATTCTTCCCGTTGCGCATTTTGCTGTAATACGCAGCAATACTTGCGGTGGCATAGATCGCTTCTTTGCCCGGCGGCCTTGAGGGATCGGGAACACGGAGCACCGTGTGCGAGCCGCTCGAACCCCGCGCGTGGAACCACAGATCGTTGGGTTTGGCGTATTTCATTGTCAGCAGGTCGTTGTTCGCGCTCGATTTTCCCACCCACACCTCTGCGCCCCCTGCGACAGTGAACACGCGAAATGGCGGTAGCTCTTTCTCGCCCTTTTTTCCCGGAATCAAATGTAACGCATCGAGCTGAGCGCGGTGTGATTCGATGAACTCTTCAAATTGTGCTTGCGTCCCCGTCCGATCAAGTTCGAGCGAGAGTTTCTCAAGCGCCGAAACCTGTGCGCCGAGCGAACCCATGCGCTCCTCCGACTCTTTGGCGGCGACCTTTGCGTTTTTCGCCTTGTCAAAATAGCGTTCAGCGTTTCGCGCCGGAGGGAGTTTCGGATCGAGAGTGATCTTCATCGTTCCGGAGCCGCCAATATTATCGGCAAGCACAACGGAGTTCATGCCTTTGCTCAATTGGGAGAGGTTGGACATCAAGATAGAACCCGTGCGCTCGTATTCGGCAGCTCGGTCGCTTTCACGCGATTGACGGTGTGCGGCATCGAGCGATTTGCGGGTGTGTTCGAGCATGGCCCGTAGTTTATCCGTAATCGTCTTTCGCTCGTCGCTCTCCTCGCGGCGGTGATGCAGCTTACCGATGCAGAATTTGACAGCATCGTTGACCGATTC
>DATGFY010000391.1:0-6636 GCA_035308785.1 Bacteroidota bacterium
AAAGATTATCCATGGACGACGATTAATGCCTCAAGCGAAGACGTCGGTCTGCCGATGGGACAGATGGGCAACTCCGAAGTCGGGCACATGAACATCGGCGCCGGCCGCGTAGTGTATCAGGAAATCACCCGCATCAACCGCGCGATCCGGAGTGGCGAATTCTTCGATAAGCCCGCATTCGTTGATGCGGCGAAATATGTGCGTGAGCACAAATCCGCGCTGCACTTACTCGGCCTCGTCTCCGATGGCGGCGTACACAGTCTCAACACGCATCTCTATGCGCTGTTGGAATTAGCGAAACGTCAGAATCTTACAAATGTCTTTGTGCATGCGCTTCTCGATGGCAGAGACACCCCGCCGGAAAACGGCGCAAAGTATTTGAAGGAATTACAAGATAAGATGAAGGAAATCGGCGTCGGCAAGATTGCCACCGTCACGGGCCGGTATTACGGCATGGACCGCGATAACCGCTGGGAGCGGACCCAAAGCTGTTATCAGGCGCTGACGCAAGGAATCGGCGCGCGCGCAACCGATCCGATCGAGGCAGTCAAAGCATCCTACGCCAAGGGCGTCACCGATGAATTTGTCCTTCCCGTCGTCGTTGAGGAAAATGGCCAAGCTATCGGCAGCGTGAAGGACGGAGATGCGGTCATCTTTTTCAATTTCCGCACTGACCGTACACGGCAATTGACACGCGCGTTCATCGAAGACCCATTCGATAAATTCCCGCGGACGAAACTTAATATTTATTACGCGACGATGACGCAGTACCACGAGGATTTCAAATGCCCGGTTGCGTTTCCGTCTTCGTTCTTAACGAAGACGCTGGGAGAAATAATCTCATCGCTGGGACTGAAGCAACTGCACATCGCCGAAACGGAAAAGTATGCGCACGTCACGTTCTTCTTCAACGGCGGCAGGGAAGAACCGTTCCCGGGTGAGGAGAGGATTCTCATCCCATCGCAGCGCGGCGTCGCCACGTACGATTTGAAGCCGGAAATGAGCGCCTACGGCATCACAGAGAAGGCAGTAGAAGCCCTGAAAACGCGCCAGTACGCCTTTGTGGTGATGAATTACGCTAACACCGATATGGTTGGACATTCCGGCAAGATGCCGGCTACAATCAAAGCGGTGGAGGTGGTGGACGACTGCTTGAGCAAGGTCGTAACCACTGCGCTGGCGAATAGCTACACAGTTTTGGTAACCTCAGACCACGGCAACGCCGAAAAGATGGAGGATGAAAACGGCGGCCCGCACACCTCGCACACGACGAACCTCGTGCCGTTTATCGTCATTAAGGATGGACTGAAGATAAGAATGCGTCACGAGGGCAAGCTTGCCGATATCGCACCGACGATCTTACAATTTATGGGATTGCCTGAACCGAAGGAGATGGATGGGGTGTCGTTACTAGAAAATTAGGGGTGTCATTCCCGAATGTTTTAATCGGGAATCCAGGGTCTTTTCAGTCCACTAAGAAAGGCGCTGGATTCCCGCCAGAAGCATGCGGGAATGACACCGGGAGAGAAGGGAGTTAAATCTTAATTATCTGATGCTGGAACGTATCCGCGCTAAGTTCATTTTTCAGCCAGCGCGGGAAATCGGGGCCGTACTTATTTAAGAAACCCACGACATTCAATTCGCGCTCCTGAAAATTCTGATTTGGGAAAACCGAATTGGAAACCTTTTTAATCTGCCTCAACGCGGTCTCATGCCGGCGCTGCTGCGCTTCCAATGCTTTGTCGCGCAACACGCGGAACAACTCCTCGATCTTCTTCTGCGTATTTTCCAACGCCCCGTTCAATGTGGGGTCGACGGCGTTCAAGCCGAATTTCATCTCATTTGTCAGTTCTGTGGCGCGAGAGATCCCGGTTTGAAATAGTTCGTCAATTTTGACATCGGAGATCATTTCGATTACCTTCTTAGAAACCTTGTCCCCTTTCTCAAAGAACTCTTCGAGCGTCAGATGAAATTTCTCGATAATCTTTTCCTGCCGCTCTTCTAAGAGCGTCGCGCTTGCGCGGGGGAAGATGACCGGCATCCGCATTCCGAAATGTTCATAGACCGGCTTCAGCTGTCCGAAATACGCAATCTCCGATGGTCCGCCGACATAAACTGCCGTTGGCAAAATCGTATCCTGGACGATAGGGCGGAGGGCGACATTCGGACTAAATGATTCGGGTGTCTCTTCAAGGGTCTTGAGCAATTCATCCTTGGTGAAGAACTGACGCGTGCCCTTCAAGCTGAAATCGTGTTCCCGCGGCTCGATCAGATATCGGCCTTCTTTATGGAAATAAAAGAGATTAATCGCTTTCGGTTTGATCTGCGCATGGTAGGTTGATTCCAGCTTCGCGCTTTTATCGATGATCATCTGCGAAATGCGCGGATATTCTTCAAGCTCCTTCCGGAAAATGTGTTTCACTTGCTGTTTCAACCGACGGTCGTTCGAGGAGACAAACACAATCCCCATTCCTTCGAACAGCTTATTCATCAGCCGTGCGAACGCCGTTATAAATGACGTGCCGGGTGAATACACAAGCCGCATCATACCAATAAGCGCAGATTTGAACTCCGTCTGCGGCAAAAGGGTTTCAAGCTGATCGAAGAACGCGCCGATATCCTCGCCGAATTTTACCTCGCCTACAGCGCCCAAATTCCGTTCGACCGGTTTGCCGCCCGGAAGATATTCGATCCGGGTCGGATTTCCGTCTACGCCGAGTATATCGATATGGTTGACCTCGTTAAAATCGTGGTCTTCGCCCTCGAGCCAAAACACAGGCACGAAATTAAAAGCCGGATGTGCTTGCTGGAACTTCTCGCACAACTTTATCGCTGTAATCGTCTTGTACAGGGTATAGAGAGGACCGGTCATCATTCCCACCTGCTGTCCGGTAACGACTGCGACAGTATTTGCCGCGCCCAGGAGCTCGATGTTCTTCTGTGTCAGTTCCGTGCTGCCAAAATTGCTGTTTTGTTCCCGCAGAACTTCGACGAGAACCGACCGATCGCGTTGGGTTTGCGCGATTCGTTCAGCCATTTCCGGAACGCTTCGCGGCTGCCGAAAATCGGATTGATAAAATTGCTCCAGCTTGCGGAAGTCTTCAAGATAATCAGCGAAGAGCGGAGAGAATCCGTCGTGCGAGCTGACCAGTTGCCGGAAATCGATGGCGTGTTCGGGGTTCATGTGTTCGTTATTGGGGAAACAAGTTGTGAAAAATATACGTTTTCGCAATCGAATTCGCAAACGTCACCGAGGCAGCATATTCTTATTTGACTCTCATGGCAACTTTCGTTAATATTATTACTTACAGCAACAAGGTACCCCCTCAACATTAATCACTCAAGGTGAGTCATGAAACGATTGTTGATACCGGTTGTTCTTTTCTTTTCAGTATTTCTCAATTCCGCTCTTTCACTTCCGCGCTATGCGCTGATGACAGGCTATCGTTGCGCCTCATGCCATGTGAATCCGACCGGCGGGGAAATGCGTACCGAGTACGGTACCTCGATGTTCAGCCTCGACAAGGTTCCGATGATGGTTGACAGCGACTTTACGTTCAACCCTAAACTCACTGATAACATCACGATCGGCGGCGATTACCGCAGCCAGTTGTTGTATGACCAGAATTCTAAGACGACCTCTTTTCAAGGGATGACCGCCGGGCTGTACGGTTCTATTCAACTTGGAAAGAAAGTGACCTTCTATTTCAAAGACGATATCGTAAATCCCAACTTTGTGCCGCTTGGAGGACCGGAAGCCTTTGGTATTGTAAAGCCGACTTCAAGTGTGTATATCAAAGGTGGAATATTTATGCCCGATTACGGCTGGCGCCAGGACGATCACACGTCGTACACGCGCGGCGGAGATTTGGGATACATCCCTTCTACCGGGGCGGGCATTTATAAGAATATTCCCGGAGTGAACGGAAAAATCAGCAATTTCGGTCTAATCTTTCTGCCGGATTACCGCGATATGGGCGTCGAGGCGGGGTGGATGTCAGGGGGACTTATGGTGACGGGGAGTATTTTGAACGGCCGCGGCAACTCGATCAGCATTCCCGATTTCAACGGAGATAAAGCGTTCACCAGCAAGGCAGAATATATGGGCTCGCTTTCATCTTTGAGCTATCGCATCGGAGCCTCTGTTTATGGATTTAAGAGCTTCCACATGGGCGGCTTCCATTGGGGACTCGGTTGCGAGGATTTCACATTGTTCGGAGAAATGGATTGGACGCATAATTTGTTCAATGGATTTTCGGGGCTCGGAGATCCGACGTATGGCGTTATTACCGGCATTAATAGTTCTGCCGGGTTTGCCGAATTGGATTGGAAGGCGACTCAAGGATTCTGGGCAATCGGCAAATTCGATTATTTCGATCCGCAAGATGGACTCAGCGACGATCCGAACGGCTCACTCCTGAACAGCAGGAAGCGCGTAACGCTTGGGTTTGAAATTTTCCCATACAGCTTTGTCGAAATTCGTCCGCAATACCGCATTGCAATCGAAACGCCTACGAGTCTGGGCAACGTCGGCCTCGTCCAAATGCATTATTGGTTCTAAATCTTTACAAGAGGCGATAAGGGCTAAGCAGAATGGCTGGTATCAATGGGGCAAAAATTAGGAAGCATATTTTTGAATTAAGTGTGCGCGAATGGCAGCGGGCGATGATCGGGGTGGGTTGTTTGGCGTTAACCCTCGTAATGGTTGGATTCCGTCATCAGCAAGAGCAGCGGAAGGATAGTACGGCATCCGGAGATTCGAGCGCCTTAACGTATCATAAAACCATTCTCCCTATCTTCAAGAAATATTGCCTGCCCTGCCATACCGAAGACCAGATGAATCCCAGCCATTTGTATCTCGATAACTACGACGATATGATGCGTGGCGGGAAGCACGGCGCCCCGGTAATCCCGGGCCAACCCGATTCAAGTTTACTCGTGCAAAAACTTCAGAAGACGCCCCCGTTCGGCGACCCCATGCCGATGAAACGCAAAGGTCAGTTCCCGCCCGATACGCTCAAAATTATCCGCGATTGGATCAAGCGCGGCGCGAAGGAGAATTAGACTCTTCCCGCCACGTCGATCCTATCGTATCCCTCCGATGAAATAATCATACAGTACGCGGGCAACATTCGCGCAGGCGATCGTTGCCTTGTTATCGACTTGCTCCCCGATATCTTTGGAACCATCGCAGTAGATGGCATAAACAAAGGTTCGCTTCGACGAAGAAATAATCCCGATGTCGTTCTTCACTTCATCCAGTGAGCCGGTTTTATTCGCGATCCAAAGCGTTGAGTCTTCTGCAAACGGCAATAACCGCGCCGCCTGTGTAATATCTTGCTGGGCTTTCAGGATTTGAATGATCGAATCGGATGCCGCCGAATCGATGAGTTCCCTCCGAGCAATTTTTTCAATTAGTAACGCCATATCACCGGGGCTTGTAACACCGATACCGAACCGCCGCGCCTCTTCGGTTTTCTTCTTCGTCTCCCAAGAATAAAGTTTATTTAACAGCTTGGTATGTTGAAGCCCCAGCGAGCGCATCCGCGAGTTGACCACGTCGAGCTTGGCCTCATGATCTGTACCGAGTTGATCGATAACATAATTCGTTGCAGTGTTATCGCTGAGAATGATCATCATCGTGGCGATATCGATGAGCTTAAGCGTTTGACCGCTATGAAGAAACTGCAAGATACCCGATCCGGGTTTCTTGACGCTATCGAGGAGAGCGATCGGTTTATCCGGAGCAAGCCGTTTTTCATTAAACTGATAAAACAATTCGACTAGAACCGGCAGTTTGATGGTGCTTGCGGTTGGGAAAAGAGAATCGGCATTAACCTCGATAATCCTATTCGAGTTCAAATCCTTCGCGCATACGCCGATCCTGCCCCCGAAGAATCCAGCCGCATCGCTTATCTGCCGCTCGATCTCTGTGGGAGATTGTGCAAAACTAATCCCGGCGACAAGAAGAATGATCCCTATTAATGAGCCGATACGGTTCACACATTCCTCCGCTGTTGAAATTTCATTCGCCGGTGTTTGAACGTTTCAATCCGATGTTCCGAGTGGTCAGTTCCCACGACGCTGATCGTTCCATCCAATTCCATGATCGCGGTTTTCACCTTTGAGACTGTTTCGATGCCGTGTTCGCGGACGACCCGCTCGAGTTCTTCTGCGGTAATCTTTTCCATCGCCAATCCTTGCTGTATGATGTTGCCATCATGCACCAGAAGTGTCGGTGTACCCTCGAATAGTTTCTCTGCGTAACCGGACCGATACAGTATGAAGGAAAGGATCTGATTGAGAATAAGAAGGGTGCCGGCGGCTATGATTCCACCAAGCAAAGAATTATCGTTGCCTACCATCGCATTTTGCACCGCATTGCTAATGAGCAGAATGAGCACAAAATCGAGTATCGACATTTGGGCGAGGTGCCGTTTCCCCGTCAGTCGCAGTCCAATGACGACTACAAGATAGATGACGGCAGAGCGGAGAACGATATTGAGAAATCCGGGAATCATGACTGTAAGGATATTACACTGAAAGGGAAGATCTTAGATGAAATGAATCCGCCTTGCCTATGCCGGCAAATACCCCTCCTCGAGGAGGGTATAAAGAATCTACGGTGTAGGTGAA
>DATGFY010000392.1:0-4252 GCA_035308785.1 Bacteroidota bacterium
TCTGAATGTATAAGCGCCCAAACGGTATTATTTGCACCCGGATTCCATCCGGTCGCCGCTCCCGTGGCAGTATTTATGGCGGCAAGCATATACCGTTCAACTCCCCCGACGCTCGTAAAGGAACCGCCGGCATACAGGGTCGAGCCGGAAAATGCCATCGTGCTGACTCCTCCGCTCGCACCGGGATCCCATGCGGTTGCGCTGCCGTTCGGATCGATTGCCGCAAGTCTAATTCTCGTCTGCCCGCCAATGCCGCTAAACCCCCCACCGGCATAGATGATTGAACCCGACGACGCAAGCGCATAAACTCCCCCATCCGCATTCGGGTTCCACGCGGTAGCGGATCCTGTGGCTGCATTTAGACTCGCGATGTTATTTCTCGGTTGACCCCCAATGCTATCGAATCCTCCTGCTGCGAATACCGTCCCTGGAAATTCGTTGGAAACCAATACGGAACTTATTATGGCTCCCGCCCCGGAAGGATTGGGATACCATGGCGTTGGATTACCCGAGGTTTTTCCGATCGCGGCAAGACCATTTCTTGCCTGACCTGCGATGCTCGTAAACTCACCGCCTACGTAAACTATCGAGTCGGAAACTGCTAGGGTATATACGGTGCTATTTGGATTTGGATTCCAAGTTGTGGTAATTCCAGTCGCTGAATCAATCGCAGCAAGGTAATTCCTCTGCTGCCCGCCCGCGTTTGCAAAACCTCCTCCGGCATAAATAATCCCGTCGGATACAGCTAGCGCCAGAACGTCGTTGTCAATATCAGGATCCCAATCTGTCACCAGCCCTGTTCGTGCATCAACTTCGGCAATATGATTCCGTGGCTGTCCTCCAATGCTGTCAAAATATCCACCAACATACATGCTAAACCCACTAATAGCTATTGCCTCGACATTGCCATTTGCGTTAGGATTCCAATTGGCATCGACCTTACCTGTTGAATCGATCCGCGCGAGATGATTACGTGAGATTCCACCGACCCTTGTAAAGAACCCGGCAATATACCACCCGCCAGAGCCGTCGGCTTTCACCGCAGCAACATCCCAGTTTGCTTTAGCAAAACTAAGGTTCGGTTTGCCGGAGTTGAGATCAATCGCAGCTCCGTATCCGGTCGATGGCCCGATGTAGGTGAAGAAACCTCCGAGATAAAGAGTTTGACCGACGTGAGTCATCGAGTAGACCGGCCCATTCGTTACCCAGCAATTCTGATTTACTGTTTGGCCTGAGGCGAGGGAGGTGAGACATAACTCAATGACAACTATGCGGAAAACATTAAGGCAGGAGGGAACAATTCGCCAAGAAATTCGCATATCAAAGAGGAAATTTCTTAATCGGAACTTACCCGCAGGTAGAGGCCCGTGTGGTGAAATGGTTTTGGGAAAAAATTTGGAGGGTTGCGCCGGAAGTAAATTCGAGCGCAAATAAAAGAGAACAGAGCAATATTTGAGAGCACGCCTAACCACAGTCGCCTTCACAAAGATTCGTAACAATCCAACAAAAAATCTTCATACCTCCACGAAGATAGTACGCTCACAAGACTATCAGCATAAATATAATTCACGGAAAAGTAAATGTCAAGAAAAATCGGAGACAAAAGTTAGAATTTTACTTGATTTTTCTCTTGATTCTAACGTTAAGGAAGTGTATATACTTGTTAGGAGGTAGGTGCTAAGCGATAGGTATTAGGGAAACGATTAGTGAATCCGCCAGAGGCGGAGGAATATGGAATGAAAAGAACGCACGACACTGGATTCCAGCCAAAAGTCCGCCGATATAACACACTTGGAGGGAAGGAAGCTCCCACTGATCACTTTTCATCGAATTATGCCTTGAAAATCCTATAAACACATCAAAAACACCCCCAATTTTGCACGAATTTTCTGGCCTATGAGTTTGTTTTTACACGATTTGCGTTTAAAAAAATAAAAAATTTATGGTGTGATTACTAAAACCGACACTAGTCCGCCCCAGGCGGACGGCGAAAAAATAGAGAAAGCTGGGTGGAAAGAAACAATCTTGTTTTTCTTGAACGGAGTTTCGGATTGACTGCCTCATGTTTCGGAGCGAAGCAGGCGCTTCGCTCTACAAACGCTCAATAAAAATAATAAAACGCGCCAATTTGCGGCAGCGGTATCACGGTGCCATCGCTGAAATAGGTAAGGAGGACTTCGAACGAGAACGTGAACGGCGCCCTTCCCCACTCATCCCCTGCACCGATGCCGAGCCGGAACGGTCCGGAATAGGTGTTCGACCCGGAGGTCGGGCTGTTATAAAAATAGGACATTGCACCACATGCGTAAAACCGGTTTAGTTCGCCGTGATAAACATCGATCTGCGGCTCAAAGCCCACATCATAGAAGGACACGTCCGAGGTTTTGATAATCCCGGCGGTAAGCTGAAATGAGACAGTTCCCGGGAAGTGACTTCTGTACGCAATGCCAAGCCCATCCGCGCATCCGGCGGAAAGACCCAGGCCATAAATAGCGCGATCAAAGTTAACCGGCTTGCTCGAACCGGTGCTTTCGACTTGCGCCTGTCCCGCTGAGATCATAAGTCCGAAGAGAACTAGTAAGGCGAGACCGGACTGCATCCCAAACTTGGACAAGGCAGAAACCATAGCTCCCTTTCGTTGTTTTCTCATTTGCTCTTCACGATTCGGATTAATTCCCCGATGCTGGGGCGTTTGCCATAGACGAGCATCGCAACACGGAAAATTCTGCCCGCCGCCCACATCATCCCGGCGGCTGAAAGTGCAAGAACGACGATGGTCCCGGCGATCTCCCACATTGCAGGCATCTGAACCGGAACGCGCATCGCCATCATGGTTGCCGTGAGAAACGGGATGAACGTCAAAACCCTTACCAATGTCGAGTTCGGATCGGAGACGACCATGAACGATAGCCCGATCGGAACTATGAGTAAAATCATCAAATAACTCGTTGCCAGTTGTGCCTCCTGCTCCGTCGATACCGAAGAACCGATAGCAACGAAGACCGCCGCAAAAAACAAGTAACCTAAGATAAAATAGACCGGCAGAATGAGCATCGACGTGGACATCAGTCCCATCACCACCGCCGGGAATAAGCCTAACCCGATTGCAATCCATAAAAGAAGCTGAGTGATACCCACACCGCTGAGTCCAAGAATCTTTCCCATCATTAGATCCGACGGGGTGCAGGAAGAGACGAGTACTTCAATAACCCTATTGGCCTTCTCCTCGAGCAAGCTTCGGACAAGCATTTGGCCTGAGGTGAGAAGCACAAAAAACATCATCATCATGAAAATATACGAAGGGATAAAGAGTTTATCGAAACCGCTCTCCTCAGCCTTGCCGGTCTTAGAAAGCTTAATCGTTTTCAACTCGAGATGCGTAGTGAGATCGCGAATAGCGGCGGTATCAATATTTCGGATCCGAAGTTTACGCCCAACAATAATATCATTTACCGCCTTCGTCAGGCGTTCAACGAGCTTAATGTTGCCGACATTTTCGGAACGATAGACAACGTTCGTATCGGTCATCACGGTGGTCGGAATCACCAAATATCCCTCCAACTCCTGGGCGATTGCCAGAGAATCGGCCGTCTTCTCATATCCGGGACTCGCAGAGATATCACGGAGAACGTAGTTTGGCTGATTATCAGGTAACTTGAATTGCGAATTGAGCAAATCCCGAAGCGGGACTGCGAGTTGTCCGGTCTGGTCAACAATCCCAATCACTTTCGATTCAGTGTCCGGACGGTTTGCAAGAAGACTTGGCAATGCGCCGGCTACAAGCATGATCACCGGAGTTATAAATAAAGAAGCGATGAACGCCCGCGAACGCACTTTTTCGATATACTCCCATTTCGCAACTTCAAAAGTCTTGCTCATCGCGCACCTCCATTCTGACCCGGATCATACTCTTTGCCAACTACTTCAAGAAAAATGGAATTGAGCGAAGGCTCTTGAACCTGAAATGATCGGACATCGAGACGATCGGATACTGCGCGGAGGACATCTCTCATCGGCGTCTTCGGTTCGAGTTCCAGCTCTGCGCTGTTCTCATAGACCAATGCTTTTCGGACTGAGCTCATCGAATTCAAGAATGAACCATCCCCGCTGAATTCGATTTTGACGGCATTCTTGCCGAAGCGCGTTTTCAAAGATTGCAGGTCCCCCTCAACAACAATGTTTCCCTGATTAATGAGAGTAATTGTTTCGCAGAGCTTTTCCGCCTGCTCCATCACGTGCGTTGAGAACACAA
>DATGFY010000393.1:0-1847 GCA_035308785.1 Bacteroidota bacterium
GTCTTTGCGGATTTGCTGGACGCCTTTGGTGGTGAGGTTGAGGCGGCCATCGATTTCTTCGATGATGCCTCTTTCTTTGAGCAGGGCGATCAGTTCTTCGAGGGTAAGGTTTTCATCGAAGATGCCGTACTCTTGCGCAATCTGCCGGAGGATATCGAGCGCGTCTTCGACGTCGCCGCTGGTCTGGACGAGCAAATAGCTGAAGAGCGACGAGAGCTGCTCCAGCCGCTGCTCGTCGGTCATCGATTCGGAGGTCCATTTGCTGTAAAGGTAACGCATTAGAAAATATTGCCGATTGCCAATTTCTGATTGCCGATTTTCACTTGGTAGTCATTGCGAGGAACTCATCCCCCGTCCCGCCTTTCGGCGTGACACCCCCTTCTCTTGATTCCAAGAGAAGGGGGCAGGGGGTTGAGTTCTAAAATTCATCGATTCCTTTTTCCCCGCGGCCGGTGAAGATGCTGCCGACGAGATCTTTGTACGACGTTTTGTGGTCGATTTCGTCTTTGGCGATTTTGGAGAATTGGTGGAGGCCGTCGAGAGTGAATTCCATCGCCGAGCCGAGTTCGTACGGATTTTGCTCGGTCACGTGCATGTGTTTCATAGCCAGTTCTTTCAGGCCTTTGACTTTTTCGAGTTCGCGGAGATACTCTTTCAAAGGCATATCGTCGGCGAGTTCGATCTTATTGCCAGATTCGAACCAACCGGTGATGGAAGCGTACTCGCCGTCGCCTTGCGCGGATTGCCGCGGGTCGGGGTTTTGCGTGCGGACGGGTTTGCGTTGCAAGGGATCGGTATAATAGCGCTTGAAAATCTCCCGCACCGCTTTGCCGATGAGCGCTTTGCTTACCCGTACGGATCCTTCCTGTTCGCCTTCGAACACGAGTTCGATCTTCCCCGTCATCGCGGGCAGCACGGAGGCGAGATCGCAGATGCGCGGCACGATGTGGGTTTCGCCGGTTGCGATTGCGCGGCGTTCGGCGTTGCTCACTAAGTTTTCCATCGCCGCAATCGTAAGGCGCGCGCTGATGCCGGATTTCTGATCGACGAATTCGCTCTTGCGCGCTTCGAACGCAATCGCTTCGACGATCTCGCGGAAATATTGCGGGATGGTGACGCTGTATCCTTCGCGGGTGATCGACGCTTCCTGTTCGGTAATCTTGATGGCATCTTCGATCGAGCGCGGGTAGTGCGTCATGATCTGCGAATCGATGCGGTCTTTGAGCGGCGTGATGAGGTTGCCGCGGTTGGTATAATCTTCCGGGTTCGCGGTGAAGACGATCATCACATCGATCGGGATCCGGATGTTGAAGCCGCGGATCTGAATATCTTTTTCTTCCATGATGTTGAACAGGCCGACCTGGATGCGCGGCTGGAGATCGGGCAGCTCGTTGATGGCGAAGATACCGCGGTTGGTGCGCGGGATGATGCCGAAATGGATCGCGCCTTCGTGCGAGTAGTGGAGGCGCTGCGAGGCGGCTTTGATCGGATCGATATCGCCGATGAGGTCGGCAATGGTGACGTCGGGCGTGGCAAGTTTTTCGCCGAGGCGCGCGTCGCGGTGCAGCCATTCGATCTGCACGGCGTCGCCGCATTCCGCGACGAGATCGGTGCAGCGCTTGCAGACGGGCGAGTACGGGTTATCGTTGATCTCGCAATCTTTGATCACCGGGATGTATTCATCGAGCAGCAAGGGCAGCAGCCGCACGATGCGCGATTTCGCCTGGCCGCGCAAGCCGAGCAGCATAATATCGTGCCGGGCGAGGATGGCGTTGATGATCGCGGGGATGACCGTGCGTTCGTAGCCGATGATGCCGTCGAAGATCTTCTCCCCGCCGGCAAGTTTC
>DATGFY010000394.1:0-3715 GCA_035308785.1 Bacteroidota bacterium
ATAAGTGTGTCTTCACCATGCCTGACAAAATGAGCCAGGAAAAGATCCGCGTATTGCGTGCATTCGGCGCTGAAGTAATCGTCACGCCGACTGCAGTGCCGCACGATTCTCCCGAAAGCTACACCGAAGTCGCCAAGCGCATTGTCCGCGAAACGCCGAACTCGATTCTCGCCAATCAATATTTCAATCCGAAAAATCCCGAAGCGCATTACAAAACCACGGGGCCAGAGATATGGCAGCAGACGGGCGGGCAGATCGATTATTTCGTCTGCGGCGTCGGCACCGGGGGTACGATCTCTGGCGCGGGCAAGTATCTCAAAGAACAAAACCCCAAAGTGAAAGTAGTCGGCATCGACCCGAAAGGTTCGATCCTCCGCGAATATTTTTACTCCAAGCAATTTTCTCCCGTGCTGAAAACGTACAAGGTCGAAGGCATCGGGCAGGATTGGCTGCCGGGCACGCTCAACTTCGACGTGATCGACGATATGGTCGAGGCGACGGACAAGGAATCGTTCGTGATGGCGCGGCGGCTCGCGCGCGATGAAGGCATTTTCGTCGGCGGATCGAGCGGCACCGCGCTTGCCGGGGCAATGAAATACGCCGACAGGATGAACTCCAACGAAGTTATGGTTATTCTCCTTCCCGATACGGGCGAGCGTTACCTCAGCAAAGTTTTCAACGACGATTGGATGCGCGAGAACGGCTTCCTCATTCCCGACCGCATCACGGTGAAATATGTCTTGCAATCGAAATCGCGCAACATTCCGCAAATGATTGGCGTAGACCCTGTAACGACCGTGCGCAGGGTGCTGGATCTTTTCAAAGAGCATGGCATCTCGCAAATTCCCGTCATCGAAAAAGGCCATTGCGTCGGCACCGTGATGGATAACGCGATCATGTCGGCGGTGCTCGAGAACGGCGCGCTGCTCGACGCGCCCGTGAGCAAGGTGATGGAGAAACCGTTCCCGACTATCGGCGCCAGCTCGCCCGTCGAACACGCCATCGATCATCTCAAAGCTCGCGACTCTGCTGTGCTCATCGAAGAAGACCACAAGATCGTCGGCATCCTCACGCGCTACGATGTGATTGAATTTATGTCAAGGTGATTGTCATGAATGACTTGACAAGATACTTGCGAGACTGAATTGCCGACAATTCTCTTTATCGATGGTTGGCGGTTTTATTTTTTCGCAAACGAGGGAAGCGAACCAATCCACGTTCACGTTAAGAAAGGCGAGAAAAAGGCTAAATATTGGTTGAATCCCGAAACCTATGAAATCCAAGAGGCGTATTCAAATTATATGAGTCCGAGAGATCGGCGAGATGTTGTCAGGATGATAATCAATAATTTTGATTACATTCGGAGAGAATGGAAAAAATTTATGGAGAAAAAGTCATGAGTAAACGCATCGGAAAGAAATTTCATAGTGTAAAGAATCTTCGGTTTGTTGAAAATGAAATGCTTATCAACATCGATGGGACGGAGCATCGCTTCCGATTGGAAAAGATATCCAAGCCACTGTTGAAAGCGAAACAGATTGAGCGGGAAACTTTTCAGATCGATAGGGACGGTTACGGTATTCATTGGCGATATATCGATGAAGATTTGTCGATCGATGGTTTGCTCGGGATCAGGCATTTTCCAAGTTGGGCCAAGTCCAAACCGAAGCGAAGAGCGGTCGCATGAGTTTTAGCTAGGCGGTCATTCGCGTTACGATAAATCTGAATAATAATCGAATATCTTCATGAAATTCTCCACCAAAGCTATCCACGCGGGCGTACACCCCGATCCCACAAGCGGAGCGGTGATGACGCCGGTTTATCTTACCTCGACGTACGTTCAGGAAGAGATCGGGAAGAATAAGGGCTACGAGTATTCCCGCGTCAATAATCCCACGCGCGATGCGCTTGAAGAGAATATCGCTGCGCTCGAAAATGGCAAGCACGGCATGGCGTTCGGTTCCGGCATGGCCGCGATCGATGCGATCTTCCGCCTGCTCAAACCCGGCGACCACGCGCTCGTTTCGCACAACGTCTATGGCGGCACCTACCGTATCGGAAAGCTCTTGCTGGAAGAGTACGGCCTGCATTTCGATTTTATCGATACGACCGACTTGGCGCTCGTTAAAAAATCGATCAAGAAACAAACCAAGATGGTGTTCGTCGAAACGCCGACGAACCCCACGATGGAAATCTCCGATCTTACCGCGATAGCTAAAATCTGCCGCTCCGCAAAACTCATTTCTGTTTGCGATAACACGTTTGCGACGCCGTACCTCCAGCGGCCGCTCGAGCACGGGTTTGATATGGTGGTCCACAGTCTCACAAAATATCTCAACGGCCACAGCGATATGCTCGGCGGGATGATCGTCTCCGATAATGCCGCGCACGTCGAGAGATTCCGCTTCCTCCAAAAAGCGGCGGGAGGAATCCTCAGTCCATTCGATGCGTGGCTTTGCCTCCGCGGCACGAAGACGCTTCCCGTCCGGATGGAACGCCACGGCGCTAGTGCTATGGAAATCGCCCAATGGCTTTCGAAGCAGAAGAAGATCACGAAGGTGAACTATCCCGGGTTGCCTTCGCATCCCCAGCATGCCCTCGCGAAGAAGCAGATGAAGAACTTCGGCGGCATTATTTCGTTCGACCTTGGATCGTTGAAGGCGGCGAACGCATTCTTGAAGAAAGTTCGCCTCTGCGCTCTTGCAGAGAGCTTGGGCGGCGTGGAAACGCTTATTTCCCATCCCGCATCGATGACCCACGCGTCGGTGCCTGTGGCGCAACGGAAGAAGACCGGCGTGACCGATGGGCTTGTCCGAATCTCTGTGGGTCTGGAAGACGTCGAGGATCTCATCGCCGATCTCGCTCAGGCGCTTCATTAAATAGTTTTAATAAATGAATTTACCCATTTTGTTGCAGGGGAAGGTATTTTTCCTTACATTTTTAATTGCATTTCGGGCAATAACCGCTTCAACCTTTCGTAAGGCAATAGTCTATCTGCGAATTTTGCAGTAATGAAGATCAGCGACATACTCGACGATAAACTCGTCGTCTCAAATCTTCCCGGGACGTCGAAGGACGACGTCATCAATGGCATGATTGAAGTGGTGAGCCGCTCTCCCAAGGTTCTCGACAAGGATAAAGTGCGCGCGGCAGTCCTCGAACGCGAGAAGATCATGTCCACCGGCGTGGGGAACGGCTTTGCCATTCCCCACGGCAAGACCGATGCGGTTACCGATATTATCGCCGCATTCGGCGTTACTGCACAGCCGATCGATTTTCAGGCGCTCGATGAAAAGCCCGTCCGTTTGGTGTTCCTGCTGGTCGGCAAAGACAGCATGGTGGGAGCGCATATTAAACTTCTGAGCCGCATTTCGCGTCTAATGAACAAGGAAGAGTTCCGCGCGAAACTGCTTGCCGCGAAATCAGCGCAAGAGATCCTCGAAGATTTCCGGCAAGAAGAATCGACTTATTTCGATAACTAACGACTTCCGAGCGTCCGGAGTATCGTTACATCTTTCTGTTTTCTTTCACCGGCATTTTGCCAAGTAGCGCGTCGTTTCATTTCTCATTAGGTATTTTTTTCCACTTTTCTTAAGTCGATGCCTCCCGCAAGGCATCTCGTAATATGAAATTCAAATCGATCAAAGGCACGAAGGACATCCTTCCTGCGGAAAGCCCGAAATGGCTTTTCCTCGAGGCGGGTATCCGCGCCGTC
>DATGFY010000395.1:0-3025 GCA_035308785.1 Bacteroidota bacterium
CCCTGGGCCCTGTCTGAAACCGTTATCGAATTGAACTGCTTGAGATATTCCGTGATCGTCTCAATTCCCGTACTCTTCGGGGAGGACGAAGCCGAACTAAATTGCAGAAATCCCGAACCCGATGTCTTTACCCAATATCCCTGTGCGGGACGGATGGAATCGGTCGGCGCATATCCGCGCGAATAGGCATACATTTTCGGATTTCCCTGAAGAATGCTCGAAGGCACTCCTTGAATCCCCGTCAGAGGAATCGTTTTTGTAAGCGAACCAACCATATTCCAGCCATTCGCCACTTGGGCGGTCGCACCGGTAATCGCTGAACCTTCAATCCCCACCTGTGTGGCGCTGTTGAACTTCAGCCAATACCCTACCCCCGCCTTGAACGTATCGACTGCCGCGTAGCCGCTGTTATATCCGTACGCCGACGACAACCGCTGCGGAAAATTGTAGTTTACCGAGGCGCTGGTGAGCGGTGCAAGAGGATACGACATCAGGTTCCATCCCTTTTGGAATGAATAAAAAACCGGAGATTTATGTACAAGGAGGATCGCCGTGATCGATGTATCGGCAATCGTACACGATCCTTTTAATTTCATGTTCAGGGAAAGTTTCGTGCCGCCCGTTCCCGCATCCTCGAGCATCACATTGCCCAGCGGAAGCTGTGTGCTATCCCAACGGAATGTGAACGGATACCCGCCAGATCCCGGCTGGAACTCGCATCGGTACGTATTTGTGATCAGTGTATCGTGCAGCATATTCATGATGTCGGTATATGATGTCACCGATGGCGTCAACCGCCAGCGCGCGTCAAATGTTCCTGTCGGCGGCTTTGCTCCGAGAGCAGTTTCACCATAGGTGACATCAAGACCGCTCGATGCTCCGGGCTGAGCTCCCCACGCAAGCGTGTCTGCATGATGTCCGTTATCACCCACAATCAGAAAGTTCGAAAACACGAGCGGGTAATACGGCGTGTAATCGTACTTGCCGATGTACCATGTGCTGAACAGATAGGTTGAATCTAACCCCACCGAAGGGTAGGTATCGTAGTTGAAATTATCCACGTTCATGTTGAACACGATTCCGCTCGAATCGCGGAACAGACCCATATAAGAAACGTCGTACGCTGTTTCCGATGTATCGAACCGCAGATATAATCCCACCTTCGGATTATTTCCGCCCCACGTCTTGATCGTATAGGTTCTCCGCGCATAGACAGAGTCAGGCACATAGGCCGGCAGAGAATCCGGGTATGTGGTGATCGCTACGCTATCCGGGTAGATCCCCGCGCCGTCAAACTGAACCGTTGTCGCGGAGCTTTCGAAACGGTATATATCAGATGACGTCTTTGAAATTATCCTCTTGATTGTCCCCGGGCTTACCACTCCGATGCCGCTGAATGCTAATGCCGAACTATTTCGCATCGTCAGCGTATCCTGCCGGCGCATGGCAATGTTTCCCAACGCACGAAGCTCATTTCCGATAGAGACATTTCCTGAAGTTGTCAGGCTGCCGAATTGGGTTACAACAAGGGTGTAAAAATTCCCACGGATGGCGCCGTTCCCGTTCGCGGTGACTTCCGATCTTCCCGGAGAAAAATTGCCGCCGCTTTCGACTTGAATGCCCCCGCCGATTTCAATCTGCGTAACTGCCGAGGGATCGATCACCAATGATCCGGCGATATCTAAATTTCCTTTTACCAATATCCCCGCCACCGAAGGACGAATCGTTAAGGTGCTGCCAACAGGAATTACAAGAGATCCGAGCGTTATTTGCTGCGCAACCGAATTGATCGCAGGCATTCGCGATGAGGTACCGATGACGATACTGTCGAGTTTTTGCGGAACTCCATTCGGCGACCAGTTCGATGGGTTTGTCCAATTCGTATCGACAGCTCCCGTCCATGTCCGTACGGCGAACGCGTTATAGACCGCACACATCAACACGCCGCTTTGTCCCGTTATAAACACGAGCGCCCCACTGCCGCTTTTCACAACTTGCGACATAAACAGCGTATTCTGCGTGCCGCTCACTTCCTGAAACCAATCGTTACCGCCATCGGTTGTCACAAGAATCGTCCCTCCATCGCCGGCGATCCAGCCCGTTTGAGGCGAGATAAACGATACGCCGTACAGCGTGTTAGAAAGGTTCAGTGATTGGTCGATCCAGGTCTGCCCCGCGTTGACAGTTTTCAAAATCGTTCCTACATCGCCGGCGATATACACTGTTGCCGAATCACCGGTTCCGGTGATACTATATAATGTCTGAGTCGATCCAGTCTGGATTATGCTCCATGCAGTACCGCCATTCGTCGTCCGCAAAACAGTTCCGTCATCTGCCGTCACCAACCCAAGTGTTGGAGTTAAAAAACGTACCGCCATTAGGGTGGCCAGCGAGGAATCGTGCTGGAAAGCCCACGTGGATCCGCCGTTTACCGTTTTAAGTATCGTGCCGGCATCTCCAACTGCCCAACCAACAGAAGAGCTTACAAAATAAACGGAATACAACGAATTATCGGTCGGGGTGGGTTTGAATGCCCATGTCGCTCCACGGTTCGTGGTCTTAAACACATAGCCGCTGTCGCCAACTGCCCAACCTAAGGTGTCATTGAGAAAGAACACACCATCAAACGAATAATCGATGCCGGTAGCATAATTCGTCCAGCTCAATCCGCCATCTGTCGTGCGGATAATCGTTCCGTTCTCACCGACTTCCCACCCGTCTGTCGCCGTTGCAAAATAACTTGCGTTGACCGTGACCTTCATGCCTGTTGATTGCAATTGCCAGCTTGTTCCGCTATTAGTAGAGGTCATGATCCGCCCGGATGCGCCCACTGCCCATCCGCGGGTGCTGGAAAATGCGGCAACGGCGTTCAAATCGTCTTCGAGCGTGTCTTCCTGGCTCGTCCAGGTTGTTCCGCCATTTGTTGTACGAAGCAATGTCCCGAGACTTCCCGCGATGAAACCGTGCAAACTATCGGTGAACGAAACGCCGAAATTTGTCGTCAAAAACGAAACGGTAGGATGCT
>DATGFY010000396.1:0-7470 GCA_035308785.1 Bacteroidota bacterium
TCCCCTTTTAATGATTATTGTTGAATGCGATCTCGTTCATCGCAGAACTATGATAATTTATGTTTGAGAATGTTCTATGCTGAAAGCAGGTTAGAGTTGTAGTTTTCCAGGATTTCATCGACGCCTTCTTCAAGGCAATTCTTTGAAATAAACCCTTCCGCGGGGATGAGTTTGGCAAGGGCTTTGAACGTATTTTCCGTGTGTACGGTAACGAAATAGATTTTTGTCTCGGGGTGACCTCGTTTTATTTGCCGCGCGGCATCGATGCCGTTCATTTCGGGCATATTGATATCCATGAGAATGACGTTCGGCTCAAGCGAATTCGCCAGAACGATCGCTTCCAATCCATTGCAGGCATTGCCAACGACGTGTAATCCGCGCCGTAGTTCCAGATACTCCCGCAAGGATTCGCTGAATTCCTTGCTGTCATCGGCAATGAGTATTCGAAGTGTTTGGTAGTCTGTTTCCATCTTTCTTATATAAAAAAGAAATCCCGATATAAAATCAATCGGTTAAACCGTGTAATTTTTGGCATCGGGTAAATATATGAGGCGTCTCATATTGGCATGGGATTGGTCCCCCCGAGGAAAGGAAAAAAAGACTCAACTTCGATTATTTTGTGGAGAAGGGGCGCATCGAATGTGAAAATCACCGCCCGGAGCAAAACTGAATACGTGAAAATTGGGCTATTCCAAGTTGTATTCCGTTATCTCATTCTGTACCTTTTAATCGCTATGAAAAAATCATTGCTCGTTTCACCGCGCGCCGGTTACAAGCTGTGGGCCGCCACCTACGATGATGGATTTAATCCTGCGCGCGATCTCGATGCGGTTGTTGTCAAGAAGTTGTTTCGGAATGCGAGATTGGGAATGGTCCTGGAGTTCGGCTGTGGTACCGGGAAAAATACCAGGGTTTATGCGCGGATTGCGCGTCACCTCCTCGCTTTGGATTCCTCGGCAGCGATGCTTGAACAAGCCACAAAAAACGTTCGCCAAACCAACATCGAGTTTCATCGTGCAGATATCCGAAAACGCTGGCCGGCCGCCTCAGGTTCGATCGATCTTGTTGCCTGCAGTTTGATTCTGGAACATGTGCGCAATCTCGATCATGTTTTCAACGAAGTGCGGCGCTGTCTCCGGCCCGGTGGACGCCTATTTATCTCCGAGTTCCATCCCTACAAACAGCTCGAAGGGAAGAAAGCAAAATTTGAAACGCAGGGAAAGACGATGCTCATTCAGGCGTTTCAACATCACGTTTCGGAATTCCTTGCGGCAGGAAAACAATCCGGATTGGAACTAACCGAGCTTCACGAGTGGTGGCACAAGAAAGATAAGGGGCGTGCGCCGCGTCTGCTAACATTGATGTTTACGAGAAAAAGGTAACGCCGGACCGCCTACACCCTCTTTGTTCTTGAGTCTTTAAGAGGATTTTCTTTCAACATGCCTTTTAATGAACTTCCACGCCGTGCAGCAATCGACAAGATCGCGAAACACCACATAGCTTGCGCAAATGACATACGATGCGAAATTTGTGTCGTAGGCCTTCCACGTATCGGAATAATGTTTAAACGTCGCATTCCCAGTCCGCTCGTACAGCAGCGCCAGTTGCGCATGATGAAGTTTTTGGTAGTAGGGTGCCGCAAGATTATAGTGATTATAGAGATTCGGCGGAGGGCCTAAGCTGTACCTTGTCCAGAAACCGGTATCAAATTCATTCAGGATGCACTCTAAACACGAGACCCCATTGTGAAAGAGTTTTGAGACAAGGTCGGAAGGAGAAACTTGTTGAATGTCGTGGAGAGCGAACAAGGCGTAGACGAACCCGTTGAGGATATGCGACGGAGGAATGGAAGGCGCCTCTTCGTAGAACCAACGGTCGCCGGCAATAACGCTCCGCAAGCCGCCATTTTCGACATCGGTGAGCAGCAGCTGCAGCGCTCGGTTGGCGCAAGCAACGTACATTTCCTCATGGTTCTCCTTGAATATGTGGCACAGAAGCGAAATCGCTGATGCTTGAACCAGGGCAGAGCCGGCGCCTCCTTGCGCATTGAATTGGTTCTTGATGTCAAACGACTGCGTCCATCCACCGCCTTCGTTTTGCGTTCGCACAAAATAATCCCCCTGCTTCTTTGCAGATTCGAACCGCAAGCGCTCCCCTGTTTCATAAAATCTGCGCATGTAATATAATCCCGCAAAGGCAATCCAAAGCGGGTAATAGGTCGTTCCGCCGGAAATTCCGCGCTGGCCCAGTGCATCGAGATTGGTGAGAATCACGCCGTTTGAATCCAGTGCGGCAACCGCCGGACTCCCGATATTCTCGATTCTCCCATCGTACACCGTGCGCTCTTCCGAAAACAACGATCGATGATTCCGAACTGTCCGGATGCAGACGCTCGCTGCATACAAGATCGCCGCCCCGATGAAATAGATCATACTGCTTCGATCGAGATGATTTCAGAGAATTAGTGCCAAAAGGGGTACACCCTATCCCTGACCTCCGTCAGCAATCGCCGGAGATATGCGCGCGGAGGCGCGGAGTACCACGGAATTTCGGGCAGCTTTATCGGAATGCGGTCCCGGAGTTGAACAATTACTTCCCCCGGCTTTACCGATATTTCTTCAGTTGTCCCCCAACTGTCACGTATGGAAAAAGAATATTCATGACCTCCAATAGCCGCAACGGTCTCCGTAAAAAGAGTACCATCAGAAGGAAGACTGATTTGCATGCGATCAATTCCCTCGGGAAGATGAACACGCACCGTGCGCGAGAACGGCATTACGCGGAGGAGAGAACCCTCGATCGTTGTTAAATAATTCGAGTGCGCACAATTCTCCATCGATCCCCATTGCACGTCCCCAAGCGCGTTGATCTGCGAAGCAAAATCCACTAGCGTACCGTATCCGCCAGAGAAATCGTCATGATGGAAATACGGAATGATCGGCTTGCCGAGAAAGGCGAGAAAGCGAATATTTGTGAGAATTTTTCGGCGGTTCAAAATCGGCATGCCGTCCACATAATCGGCCGGTAACCACCCCTGCAAGACATTCCCATCAACAAGTTCTCGCTCCTCGCTTTGCACCCGCCATGGCGAGGGTCGTGAAACAACCACCGCATCCAATCCACCAGTGCGCAACGCGGAGAGCATACTCCGTGAGCACATCCCATGCGGCGGCGCAACGATGCGAGAGATGTTCAGATGATTTTTCTTCTCGAATCGATTCGTCCGCGCGATCATCTGCCGAACAAGCCGCAGTTCTGCCTCGCGGTTTGGCTGCGAGTTCAGCTCGGCGTGCGTGTGATTATTGCCGTGCAGCAGGAGACTCAGAACGTCCCCGCTCTCGACGAAAAATTTTGCCATTTTCCGCAAGCTCATCCAAAAGTCGATTGGTATTGTGGCAAACGATATATGGAAATGCGACCGTCGCGCCTCGGCGGCTAATGCTGCAAAGTTAATGCAGCCGTACGAACCTGACCGGATGTTGGGGTCATCAACAATGAACGATGCGCGAATGGGAGGAATTGAGATTCCGCAGACTGAACGAAGGAACACTACAAGCGGAAGAAGACCGAATCCGTTCTCATCGGTTAGGTGATCTGCAAGGGCGGAATTTGGCGGCAGTTCTTCGGGAGCGCACGACGCACGATACGAAGTCCGAAGTGCGAAGTGCGAAGTGTGAATATTTTCTTTTTCCGATGTTTGGAGCCACACCGGGCCGCCATCTAGCGTCGCGATAATTTGTTCACCCGGAACCGGAGCCAATGCTCGTGGAGCCCATACTCGCTTTTCCGTAAGCAATGAGGTGTGAAACGGGCGCGTTTCTGGAATTGCCGGAGAAAATTTGAGCGAGAATGGTTCGGGTGCATCTAGTTTCTTCGTCGGATAGATACTGAGTGTCGGACCGGAGTGTGGCGCAGCATCGGCAGAATCGGAAAAAATTATTGCAGGCAGTTCCGGCCCAGGAGGTACATCGGAAAGAACGAAATCTACATCAAACGCGCTTGCGAGCGCCGAGAAAAGCCGCTGCCGCGTCTCGAACTCACGGCGGGGATAAACCGAAACGGTCAACGCAACGGAAGAAGATTCTTGGTAAACTCGGCGTATGTTGTTTTCGATGTTAGCGCAACACCGCACCGGGCTACGGGCTTGGCGGGATTTCCTTGAACCAGCGTTGCCGAAGGGACATCAGCATTAACAACACTGCCCGCTGCCACAACAGCGCCTTTCCCGATTCTCACATTCTGCAAAATGATGACGCCCGGGCCGATGAAAACATCGTCCTCGATGACGACGGTCGGGGTATTCGTCCGGACCGCTTCGGCGGTCGTCTCGCGGAAATGCGCAACAATCACCGTGCGAATGCCGAGAGTGACGTTATTGCCGATGGAAACCAATTGCGGGTGTTCGGTCTCGATAATAGCGGAGGTGCCGATGAATACGTTATTGCCAATGCGCACGCCGCGCATGCGGTGAAGCGTGACGCGCAGCGATTCTGCTCCGGGCGCATACAGCGCGAGGAATTGGAACAACCGATTGATAAGTTGGCGAAACATAATTTCTTCGGTCAGGCGGTGACGGTTTTTTTCCGGAGCACTGCTACGATAGAACTGAAGCTTTCCAGCGCGGGCGCTTCATCGTCCTCGAACCGAACGCCAAACTCCTCTTCCAGCGCGAGAACCAGCGTCAGATGCTTGAGCGAATCCCACCCGCTGACCGATTCGCGGCCCGAAGAATCGTTCACCGAAGATGCGGGAATCTGAAATACCGCCGAAAAGACTTTTCTAACTCGTTCTTCCATGATTGATCGATGTCGTGAGATATTTCAATTCAGATGGCCGGTACGCGGAGACGTTGATCGCATACGATTTCGCCCCCGTTCCATTTGCGCTTACGGCGAATCCCCGCCGATCGTAGAACGATTCGACCTGCATATTCTTCGCAGTCGGGATGAATGTCGCATTTAACTGTTCAACTCCGTTAGCCCGCAGATCTTCGACGATTGCATCGAAGAATTTAATTTCTGCGTTCCTTCCCAACACGCGGCAGCTTAAGAGCAGCGTATCGATACTCCCGCTGGCCAAGGCGGTGTCGATCTTCGCAAGAGCCGCGCCCGTAATCCCAAAATCCCCGAACCGATCGGCCAAGGAAAATGAATAGACGCGCCACTCCGCCGATGAGCAAAACTCTCGTATTTCCGTTTCGGTGTAGCGTTTGGTGGTAAGATTGAACTGGTTGGTCTTTTGCGTAAGCTGCGCAATCCGGGCGATATGGGACGGCTCATTAACGGAAACCGAAATCTTCAGATCGAGCGATTCGAGATACTCATCGACCGTCCCGAACTTCCCCTGCTCCGATTCGCGCTTCCGTTCTTCCGCATACATCGAAACCCGGCGCGTATCTTCATCGGTGCGCGTAGAAGTATAAAATAACGGCAGGGCGGCACGGATCATCGGTGCATATTCCGCAATCGATTCTGGAACGCGCAAGACCCTCACTTGCGGCAGCGATTGTTCTACAAGTTCAGCCTCAAATTCGGAATCCTCTACGAACACGATGCTCTCGAGTCCGAGATTCAATTCTGCAGCGATTTCGCGGAGATTGCTTGCCTTATCGTTCCAGTTCACCCGCTTCGCGGCAAAATGTTCGTTTCGCAATTGCATATCGGGGTGCCGTCCAAACGCCTCATCGACATCGGCAGGATTATTCTTGCTGCACAAGGCGAGGAGGATCCCCTGTTTCCGCAGGGCAAGCGCGATCGATTGCACCTCGGAAAACGGCTGGCCCTCCGCTGTGGCCGCAGAACATTTGATTCCCTCGAGCCCGTCTTCTCCCACTATTCCGCCCCACAGCGTGTTATCGCAATCGAACACAAGAACCTTTTTCGACTTGCCGTGAAGGGCCAGGAACGGCGGCGCAATAGTTGCGGCATAGTGCTTGAAAAATTCGACGGTGTAGAGAAGCTTCGACGAGTTCCACGTGCGCCAATCGACCGATTTTGTTATCGATACCGTGGCGATGGCCGGATTCATATTGACGGCAAGCATGTTGGGCCGGTTCGCAATCGATTGAGCGATGTGCGCGTTGACTGCGGATGCAATTTCGGCATACGGCGCTGTGAATACCGGCGGCGCAAGCGCGAGCGGCGTCAGAAGGTTGATCAATACCATGGGCGTCTTGTTCAACGCATCAAGAACGAGCGAGATCTCGTTCTTCACTTTCGCTGTCAACGCTGCACAATCTTCCGGACTGAATGAAAAGATTTTGGAAGGGAGATGTTCTACAAGATTTGCGAAGTCAATCCAGAGAATAACCGCATCGGAGCCGGCGTATGCAGGCGCATCTTGAACAACCGTATCGTAACCCCCGAATACAACCGCCGCCGGTATCCCATTTCTGCGCAACTCGAATTCGAGAATCTCTTTGAGCGGGGAGACGGTAACGTTGGAAAGAACAGCGATGGTGTAGGGCTTCTCGCCGATATTCTTGGCAAGCGCGGCGTTGCCGGCAAGAATATCGGTGTAACTGAACGATGTCAGGGGTCGGTATGGGACGGCGAATCCTCTAAATTATTAAAAATTCTCTATAAAGATATTCATTTTCGGCAGGTTTCGCAAGTACTCGGACGCTGGGGATGTACCACTCTATGTGAAAAGGCGCTGTCCGCCACGGCGGACCGCCAGAAGCACGCGGGAATGACACGCTTGATAGAAGATCGTTCTCGCCGGAGGCAAACGGGCAGACCAACGTTACCAACCTAAAGGGTTACCAAATCTTCTCCCCTACGGCCCGCCGCAGATCGAACCGGCTGATGACAAAATTATAGAGCGCGCGGAGATTGCTGAGGCGCGCTTCCTGCAATCCGGTTTGCGCGTCGAGCAAATCCAAGTTGGTAATCACCCCTGCATCGAAGCGGACTTTCGCAAGACTGACTGCGGAGGATGCCTGCTGAACGTCGAGTTCGGAGGTCTGAAGCCGCTCAGCGGCAGAGCGCAGATCGGCTACTGCCTGCGCAACATCGGCCCGCACGTGCGATTCAACGTCGGCGCGGTGGTTCTCGGCGGCATCGACATTCGCATCGGCTTCTTCGACCGAACCCATCGTGCGGCGTCCTTCGAAGATCGGCACTTTCACATCCAACGCGGCGGCAAAATTTCCGCGGAACACGTCGATATCCGGGAAGAATCCGTTCTTGAATCCGTACGCAAATGTTACCCCGACTGATGGTTTATCGCCCAGCGATGCCGAGCGAGATTGGATCTGGCGCGTCAAAATTGCATCATCGGCAGTTTTCATGTCGATGCTGTTCGCCAGCCCGGACTGCGTCAGAGAATCGAGGTTGAGGGGAACCGCCTCAGAGGCAAAGTCGCCTTTCAAATGCAGCTCTTGCGTCGGCAGAATGCCGGCAAGACGGCGGAGCGAGATTTCTTCCTTCGTAAGCCGGTCTTGAAGATCGTCGAGGACGTTACGGGCGG
>DATGFY010000397.1:0-1531 GCA_035308785.1 Bacteroidota bacterium
TCATAGTCCAGGATGTCATCGAATTCGCCATGCGCGAAACGGGCTATTCTACCGTGGGTGTTGCAGGATGCAGTTTCGGCGCGTATCACGCCGCAAACACCGCATTTCGCCATCCCGATAAAATTTCCTATCTTATAACAATGGGCGGAGCGTTCGATATCAAGCAGTTTATTATGGGCTATTACGATGAAAACTGCTACTTCAATAACCCGCCCGATTATCTCCCCAATCTCAGCGATCCGTGGTTTCTCGATCGCATCCGGAGAATGGGCATCATCCTCGGCACCGGCGATGCAGATATGTGCCTCGGCGAAAACCGCCGCCTCTCGCAGATTTTAGATGCGAAAGGCATCCCGCACCGTCTCGATGTGCGCGCGCATGCGGGCCACGATTGGCCCTGGTGGAACGAGGTCTTCCCTACGTACGTTTCGCAAATTACAGAAGTGAGATACAAATGAAAAAAATCGGCATTCTGTTCGGTCAGGAAAATACGTTTCCGCAGGCATTCGTTGACCGCGTCAACGCGAAAAAAGAAACCGGCATCAGCGCGGAATGGGTCCGCATCGATAAAGTCGTACAAGCCGCTCCGGCGGGTTATGACGTCATCATCGATCGCATCTCGCAGGATATTCCGTTCTATCGCGGATACTTGAAAAACGCGGCCGCATCCGGAACCGCAGTCATTAACAATCCGTTCTGGTGGTCGGCCGATGAAAAGTTTTTCAACAATGCGCTGGCTGAGAAACTCGGCGTCGCTGTGCCGAAGACCGTTCTTCTGCCATCAAAATCGCATCCGCCTGATACGAACGAACAATCGATGCGCAACCTCGGCTACCCGCTCGATTGGGATGGAATCTTTTCCTACGTCGGATTCCCTGCGTACTTCAAACCGTTTTCCGGCGGCGGATGGAAGCATGTCTATAAGGTCGATTCGCCCGAAGATTTCTTCGCCGCCTATAACAACACCGGGCAAATTGTGATGATGCTTCAGGAAGAGATCAAGTTCACCGAATATTTCCGGTGTTACTGCCTCGATCGCACCAACGTGCGCATCATGCAGTACGATCCGCGCGAACCGCATCATCTCCGGTACGTCCGAAATCCGAAACCGGTCGAAGCGAAGCTCCTCAAGAAACTCGAGCAGGATGTGATCACGTTAAATACTTGGCTCGGATACGATTTCAATACCGTCGAGCTTGCGGTCAGGGCCGGCGTTCCCTACGCGATTGATTTTTGCAACCCCGCGCCTGATGCCGACGTGAACTCCGTCGGCCAAGAAAATTTTGAATGGGTGCTCGAAGCCGCAGCAACGATGGCGATCCGCCGGGCAAAAGCGCACGTCGAGGGCAAAGACAACCTCACGTGGGGCAAGTTTATCACAGAAGCCGCCGCCACACAGAAAGCTCGCGACTAACCATCATGGCAAAAGAGCCGCAATTCACACTCGGGATCGAAGAAGAATTCCAGATCGTCGATCCGCAATCCCGCGAGCTTCGTTCGCACGTTCAGGAGATCTTCGAAGAAGGCAAGA
>DATGFY010000398.1:0-6277 GCA_035308785.1 Bacteroidota bacterium
GTTGATTTCAAACTTCACCGGGTAGCGTTCTTTCGAATAATCCGTTTCCGATGCCTGGACTTCGATGGCAAGCGCCGGACAGACGCGCGCGCACAACCCGCATGCAACGCAGCGTTCGATCCCCTTTTCTTCGACGAGCACAGGCCGGCCGCGGAACGACGACGGCGGGTTCCACTTTTCTTCCGGATATTGCTGGGTGAACTTCGGCTTGAAAATCTGTGCGATGGTGATCCGCAGACCGCGGACGATCTCGGTGATGTAGAGTTTCTGCCAGAAACTCAGATCGCGGCGATGGGTTATTTTGGGATGATCGGACATAGTAGAATATAAGAAACTCTTAGTTGAAAAAAGATGGTTCCGGCCTAAGCAATTGTCATTCTGAGCGAAGCGAAGAATCTACGACGGTTGTCTGACCCTCTAACGTGGGAGACTCTTCGCTGCGCTCAGAATGACATAAGGCTAGGTCAGCAACACAAGCCCTGTCAAGAGCACATTCAAAATCGAAATTGGGAGCATAATCTTCCAACCGAGGTACATCAGTTGATCGTAACGGAAGCGCGGGAGCGTCCACCGAATGATGATAAAGAAACATATCAGAAGGAAGACTTTCAAGCAAAATGCGCCGACTTGAATGAGACTAACCCAAAGATCGGGCAGATGAAGATGCGAAAGTCGCGGCACCTGCCAGCCGCCGAGATAGAGCGTCGTAATCAACGCGCTGGCGGTGACCATGTTAGCGTATTCGGCGAGGAAAAAGAGGCCGAATTTTAAACCGCTGTATTCGGTGTGGTAGCCGCCGACCAGCTCCGGTTCTGCTTCGGGCAGATCGAACGGCGCGCGGTTGGTTTCGGCAAAGGCCGCGACCATAAACGTAATAAATCCCAGCGCCTGCCAGTGGAAAATGTTCCACTTCCACCCTGCTTGCATTTCGACGATCTTATCGAGTTCGAGGCTTCCCGCCATCATGACGACGCCGATGATCGAGATGCCCATGGAAAGCTCATAGCTGATCATCTGCGCGGAGGAGCGCATGCCGCCGAGAAGCGAATACTTGCTGTTCGATGACCACCCGCTCAGCGTTATTCCATAGACGCCCAACGACGAGAGGGCGAGGATATAAAGGATGCCGATATTGACGCTCGCGATCTGCAGCTTAATATCGTGACCGAACAGTTGAATATGGTTGCCGAACGGAATCACTGCAAAGGTTGCCAGGGCGGCAACAATTGAAATGATGGGAGCAAGATCGTGCAAGAACCGGTCGGCGTTTTTCGGGACGATATCTTCTTTCATCACCAGCTTGATCACGTCGGCCAATGGCTGGAGGAAACCATTCCAGCCTACGCGGTTGGGCCCGATGCGGTTTTGGATTGCAGCGGCGAGGCGGCGTTCCAACAGTACGGTGTATGCCACCGTTGTCAGCAGCACCATCATGACTGCGCCGATTTTAATCAGCGTAATAACTAATTCCATGCTACGCTTTCACCGCGGCAGGGTGTTTCACTTCCCGTTTGAGATTCGCACCCAACGAGCCGATGCGAAGGTAAGTCATGCCTTTGAACGACTCAACGGTCGATGAGAGGTCGGTAAAAACGTCTTCTACCGTCGAATATTTCCACTTCGCTCCAAGCGCATTTGCAACGCTGGCCACGATCCGCCACGAAGGCCGGGCATCGCGCCGCGGACCTTTAGTCCAACGATCGTTATGGGCGCCGAACTTATCGAGGCGGCTCATCGAAAAGCCGTCGAGTGCGCGGTCTTTATCGATCGTGGCAACTGCGGGACGCAGGCGCTGCACACGCCCCTGGAAATTCGTCACCGTACCGGATTTTTCCGCGTATGTCGACGCCGAAAGGACAACATCGGCCACCGCGGTTGTTTCATTTTCGCTCGAGGAATGAACGACCAAGAAATCGAGTTTGCCAAGCGCGTCTTTGATTGCCGGATCAGCGGCGATATTGTCCTCGAGGCAGTACAATGCCTTGATCTTTCCTTCTTTGACACCCTGCATAATCTGAGAATAATCCATTCCGCCCGCAGAGGGTTGGATGCCGGTTTCGCTTGCGCCGAGGGCGTTGGGTGTTTTATCTTCGCGGATAAGGAGATCGTCTTGATCGCCGGGAACAATGTGCGGCATGAACCTGATGTTGCCGATGCCGAGATGGCGCATCAGTTTGGCAAAGAGGAAATTATCTTCATTCGAGGCAAACGCAGAACCAAGTCCGGCGATTTCATTTTTCTTAAAGGACTTCAACTCTGAAGCCACGCGGGCGATCGCTTCATCCCAGCCGACTTCTACAAGCAGGCCATCCTTGCGGACCATCGGGGCCTTCACGCGCGTTTCGGCATGAACGAACTTAAACGTGTCGAGCCGGCCATGATCGCACATCCAGAAGTCGTTGACATCGGAATTTAGCCGCGGGGTCAACCGCAATATTTCGTTATTGCGCACCCACATTTTGATATTGCATCCGCGCGCACAGCCGTTGCATACGCTATCGGTCGAAGACATTTCCCACACGCGGGCCTTGAACCGGAAATCGGTATTTGTGAGCGCGCCGACCGGGCAGATATCGATCGTATTCATAGAATACGCATTATCGAGCTGCTCGCCCGGGAACGTTGTGAGGACAACATGGTCTCCGCGCTGGCTGAAGACAAGTTGCGGTTTCTTGGCAACCTCATCGCAGAAACGAACACAGCGGGAGCACATGATGCACCGCTCGACATCGAGCGTCACTCGAGGGCCAAGCTCGACACGTTTGGGTTTTCGGACCTTATTGAATTCGAAACGGCTTTCGCCTTCGCTGTACGCGTAGGCATAATCTTGCAGCTTGCACTCGCCCGCTTCGTCGCAAATGGGGCAATCGAGCGGGTGATTGATCAGGAGAAACTCCATCACCGCTTCGCGCGCGTTCACCACTTTGGATGAAGCGGTTTGGACGACCATGCCTTCAGCAATGGTGGTAGAGCAGGCGATGGCGAGCTTCGGCATTTTTTCGATTTCGACGAGACAGATGCGGCAATTGCCGGCGACAGAAAGTTTCGGGTGCCAACAAAAATGCGGGACGTTAATTCCATTATCGCGCGCAACCTGGATGACCGTTTGGCCGGGCGCGCCTTCGAACTGTTGTCCGTCGATGGTGATCTTAGGCATTACTATTATTCAAATTCTTGAGATTATTCCTTCAATCTTAACTTAATAACCAATAATCAAGTATCAATAATCAAACAATAATTAAATTCAAAAAATCAATAACCATTTCAAAAAGACGTTTCACGCCTCGACGAGCTCTTTACGATAGGAGGCGTGAAATACTTTGAGCTTTGCGACGAGGTCGCGGATATCGTTCTCCGGCGGGAGAAACGTCGTGCGGAAATGCAGGGTGTGCGGGAGCTGGCCGAATCCGGAACCCGGGACGACACAGATGCCGGTTTTTTCCAACAGCGAGAGGCAATAATCGGAATCGCGTTTCGATTCGAACTCGATGCGCTCGGCTTCGGTTAGTTGCTGCTCATCGATCGCGGGATCCGCGGGCAATTCGAACCGGATGAATGCGTACATCGCGCCTTCAGGGATTTCGACGCTCATCCCTTCGATCTCATTCACGCCCTTGCCCAGGATTTCCGCTTTGCGTTTGAGCGAACTCAACACCGCATCGCGCTCTGCAACATAGGTATCATAACTCGCGTCGCCGGGTTTTGGGGGCGAAACCATCATGTAGGTGACAAGCTGGCCGGTGATGTTCGAACAGAGGCTAATCGATTGGAGTTTGATCAATTCGGCTGCAACATCGTCGGGGACGTTGCGGTATTCCATATACCCCCCGCGATGGCCGCACTCGCCGAGGAAACCTTTGGAGACGGAATGGAAGCTGAACAGCGTCACGTCGCGCTCGTTCAGTTCGTGCATCACTTTCGCGAACGAAAAGAACTTCGCGCCTTTGGCGTAAATGTTTTCCTGATAGACTTCATCGGCAAGAATGGCAAGCTTGTGTTTCTTCGCAAACCGCACGACCATTTCGACATTCGCTTTTGTCAACACAGCGCCGGTAGGATTGCCCGGATTGATGACAACGATTGCCACGGGATGGATACCGTTCGTGCGGGCTTCGGCGTAGCTCGATTCCAAAATCTCTTCGCTCAACTGCCAATGGTGCTGTTCGTCTAAAAAATAGCCGACGCACTTGCCGCCGTAGAGGGTAATGCTTGCGCTATAAAGCGGATACTGCGGGATTGGGACCATGAATCCATCGTTCGGATTCTTGAGGAGCGCGATAAGGGCCGCCTGCACGCTTTTGCTTGCGCCATCGGTAAGAATAATCTGCTCTTTTTTCGTTGGAATATCGTCTCGGCGGGCTATAAAATCGGCAACGGCCTGGCGGATGAACGGGATGCCCGCGCTTTGGGAATAGGCGCCGGTTCCGTGAGGATGCTTGGCAAGAATTGCTTTGGCACGCTGAACGACATCGACAGGGTAATGCATTTTTGTCTCGGCAAGATTCAGCAACTCGGGATATTCGAGGAGGCTGAGCATCTGGCGGATGAACGTGAGCGGTTTTTGCTGCAATGCCTGAGGATTGCCGACATTGCAATAGATAATCTTGCGCCCCTCTTCTTCGAGCTGTTGTGCGCGCGTAACGATGGGACCGCGGACGGCGTACTCCGCATCGAGCAAATTCTTATTTAGATCGCCGAGGGTTACCATTTTGGTGACTTAATTTTTGCGGTGCGATCCTGCGGCGGACTTCGCTGCCGGTTTGAAGATCACGATCGA
This sequence comes from Bacteroidota bacterium, assembly GCA_035308785.1. Lineage (GTDB taxonomy): Bacteria > Bacteroidota > Ignavibacteria > UBA10030 > SZUA-254 > DATGFY01. The sequence goes on from DATGFY010000398.1 coordinate 4,778, forward strand.
TTGCCGTTTGGCATCGAACAATTCTTCGGCAACTTCTAACAGATCGCCGGTAGTCACTGCGTCGATGCGGCGCAATACTTCATCGAACGGAATATGTTCGCGGTAATGCAGCTCGCCGCTGCCGAGACGCATCATCCGGCTTGAGGTGCTTTCAAGTCCGAGCATCATCGAACCCTTCACTTGTTCCTTTGCGCGTTTCATTTCGGCGGCGCCGACAGGTTTTTCTGCAAGCTTATCGAGTTCGCGTTGAATCAAGCCAAGCGATGTATCGATATTGTCCTTATCGGTGCCGATATAGACGCCGAACTCGCCGGTATCGCTGAGGAGATTTGCGAATGAGTAGATCGTGTATGCAAAGCCGTATTTTTCGCGGATGTTCTGGAAGAGGCGCGAGCTCATTCCTTCGCCGAGAATGGTATTGAGAACAAGAAGCGCATAGCGTTCTTTGCTTTTAGCGCTGTATCCGATCGTGCCGATGCACACGTGCGATTGAGTAATCGGTTTTTCAAACTCCTGCCGTTGCGATCGCATCGTCTTGGGTCCGCGCTGCCGATCAGACTTGCCGTTCTTCTGGGCGGGCAGACGGAAATATTTTTGGACGAGGTTGACGACATGATCATGCTCCAAGCGGCCTGCGGCGGCAATAACCATATTCCCCGGGCGGTAGTGGTGATCCATGTACGTTCGCAGACTCTTTGACGAAAAACCCGATATGTTCTTCGCCGTGCCGAGGATGGGATAGCCGAGGGAGTGGCGCGGAAACAATGAGCGTTCGAAATATTCGTGAATGAGATCGTCGGGTTCGTCTTCGAGATTCTTAATCTCTTCGATCACAACCTGTTTTTCTTTTTCGAGTTCTTTTTCGGGGAATAACGGATGCTGAACGAGATCGGAAATGACATCGATCGATTTTTCGAGATGCTGATCGAGGAGGCGCGCGTAAAAGCAGGTGTGCTCTTTGGCAGTAAAGGCGTTCAGGTAGCCGCCGACCGATTCGAGAGATTGCGCGATCTTCTGGATGCTGTAGCGCTGAGTCCCCTTGAACACCATGTGCTCGATGAAATGCGTGATGCCGTTCGTCTCGAGCTTCTCATCGCGAGAGCCGACATCGATCCAGACGCCGATAGAGATGGAGCGGACGGATGGGATGTCTTCGGTGACAATGCGGATGCCGTTCGGCAGAACCGTTTTGGCGTAGCGTGAATCCAATGCGGGTGATGCCGATTTATTCATTCGAGAGACGACCATTAAAGCAAAGTTGGGATGAGAATGGCGCTTAATTTGACTAAAATATATCAATTTTGGGGGGGATAAACAAGTAAAGTTGGAAGCTAAAAGCGGTGGATGGTGGACGGTGAAAGGTGGACGGAAGAGCAAGAGAACTGTCGGCTGTTTCATCCACAATTGGTAAAAATTCCTATATTATTCCTTATGAAATTTGCACCATCCCTTTAATGCCCCTCGCCTCGGGCATCTTCGCCCTCATAGCAGTCCTCTATA
>DATGFY010000399.1:0-1752 GCA_035308785.1 Bacteroidota bacterium
AACCACCGCCGGTTCATGACGCCGCTTTTTCTTGTCCTCGTCGTGATCGAATCGACCGATATCGCATTCGCGACCGATTCCATCCCTGCGATCTTCGCAATCACGCAGGATACGTTTATCGTGTTCACGTCGAACATCTTCGCCATCCTCGGCCTCCGCGCATTGTACTTCGTCCTTGCCGGTGCGATGAAGAAGTTCGCCTATCTCCAGCTTGGGCTTTCATTCGTGCTGGGCTTCATCGGACTAAAAATGGTCGTCGAGCCGTGGATAAAAGTCCCGATCGGCGCCTCGCTTGCCGTCATTTTCGCCATTCTCACGATTGCAATCGTGGTGTCGCTCCTCAAGCCCCCGGCGCCGGCAAAGGAGAACGCGTGAGACGCCACGAAGCATTAGTTCCACTTTCCCACGATCATCACGATGGGCTTCTTCTTGCCGTCCGGCTGCAGCAGGGACCACGAGCGCTCCTCCGATTATGGTCTCATGATCCCTCTTGGCAGGCGGAATACGTCATCCGGTTCTTTGAAGAGCATCTTACTCCGCATTTTTCGGCCGAGGAACAATTTCTGTTCCCTGCGGCTACAAAATATTTGCCGGAGCATTCTGCGCTTATCGAACGATTGCTTGCAGAGCACAAAGAGATGCGTGAGTTGATCGAATTCTTCCGTCACCCGGAGGAAAAGAAGCTGGAATGCAACCTGACACAATTCGGGAAACTCTTAGAAGATCACATCCACGCCGAGGAACGGGAACTGTTCCCGTTATGCGAGCAGCGTATTCCCGAATCGGAATGGGGGGCGTTGAATGAACAACTAGCGAAGGGAAAACCCTGAAAAACTTACAACTGCTTGTCATGCTGAGCCCTCGACAGAAGCGTTCGAGGGTAAACTCCGCGAAGCATCTCCGACCGCAGCAAATAACGAAGTAGTACGGCATCTTGGAAAATGGTGATAAACTTGACCGTGGGAGATTCTTCGCTCACGCTCAGAATGACGATCATCAGAAAGGGACATAGTTATGTACGCAACAATCAACGGCCTCAATACCTATTATGAAATCAACGGCCCCGAAAACGGGATGGTGGTGATTTTCATCCATGGCTTCCCTTTTAACAGCGCGATGTGGAAACCGCAGGTCGATGCGCTCAAAGGAAAATTCCGGTGCATCACCTACGACGTGCGCGGACACGGAAAAACCGAAGTCGGCGACGGCCAGTACAGCGTCGAATATTTTGTGGATGATCTTCTCGAACTGATGAGCCGCCTCGCCATCGCTAAAGCAACCATCGTCGGACTCTCGATGGGCGGATATATCGCCCTTAGAGCGGCGGAACGGAATCCTGACCGCATACGCGCGCTGGTACTGTGCGATACGCGCAGTGAAGCCGACGGGAACGAATCGAAGATTAAGCGTGCCATGCAGGCGAAGACCGTCAAGATTGAAGGATCGGCAGCATTTGGAACCGGCTTTGTGAAAGCCGTGTTTTCGACCGAATCGATCAACAGCGCCCTCCCCGCGGTGAATCAGATCAAATCGATGATCGACGGAGTGAGCCCGGTGGCAATCTCCGCCACGCTGCTTGCTCTTGCCGCCCGAACCGATACGACTGCCGCGCTATCCTCGTTCACATTCCCGGTGCTGATATTGGTCGGCGAAAGCGATGCAATCACGCCGCCCTCCGCGGCGCAGGCGATGAGGGATAAGATACCTCATGCGCAACTACAGATTATCCCTCATGCCGCGCATTTGAGCAAT
>DATGFY010000400.1:0-6251 GCA_035308785.1 Bacteroidota bacterium
ATTCGATTGCCCGAAGGAGTTTTGCCTGAGTATCGGGATTCATCTCCGCAATCTCATCGAAAAAGATCGTCCCTCCCGACGCAAGTTCGAACGCGCCGAATTTCTTGCCCGTTGCCCCGGTGAATGCCCCCTTTTCATGTCCGAAGAGTTCGTTTTCGATGACGTCTTTCGGGAGCGCCGCACAGTTCAGGGCGACAAACGGATACAGCCTTCGTTTGCTTTCGCTGTGAATCAGGCGGGCAACAACTTCCTTCCCCGTTCCGCTTTCGCCGGTGATTAAGACCGCGGCGGAAGAATCTGCCACCAGCGTAACCGCCGATTGCACTTCTTTCATCGCGTCGCTCTCGCCGATCATGCTGATCTGAAACGGTTTTTCGTTTAAGCTTGATACGATATCGCTGCCGTTAAAACGCTCGGGAATTATGGATTCAACAATTTCAGGGGTAAGTGATTGTGCTACGACGAAATCCCCGGCGCCTAATTTCATCGCCTCGACGGCATCTTCAACGCTTCCTTTCTTTGCGATCACGATCGTCTCGGTCGGGAGGTTGTATTTTCTTATGAAGGAGAGAACATCGCGCTGGGGAACATCGAACAAGTCGCAACGGCTGAGAAGAAGTTGATACTTTTGCGTCAAAAGTTCACGCTGGATCAGATCCATCGATTTTCGCTCTTCTACCGAAAGGGACGCATTTGCCCCTCGGTCGATAAAATGAGAAACCGTTTCTCCGTTCGGCGCATACACTAATACATTGTGAATCATGACCTACTGCCCTTCAATAATTCCAAATGCATACAAGTTGAACATGCGGGCACCAAATAAGATCACGGGTTTCTCGCTTCTGCGCGGGCACTTACGTTGCCGCGGTCACGCCTTCAAATGCAGTTTGCGCCGCACAATGTGCGAGCTGCGGCAGCAAACCCCGGATCTTCTCTGGTTTTCAATGTAAAAGAAATATACATATCGATCGGTGAGCAATGCAATAGGGTAAATTTTGTATTTTTGGATTACTTCAAACGTATGAGAAACAATCGTAAATTTAGAGTAGGCGCCCGCTTAGTTGTTTTGCCCCTGAGAATCCGCGAATCCGTGTTGGAGCGCGTACCGGACAAGGGTTGCCGTCTCATGGATATCGAGACGCTGCATGATATTCGCCCGGTGCGTATTGATCGTGTTGAGACTCAATGAAAGCTTATCGGCGATTTGACGGTTCGATAAACCCTGTGAAATGAGTCCAAGGACTTCAATCTCGCGCTTGGTCAAGATCTGGTCCGAAGGAACCTTCTCCTCCTTATCCGTTCTGGCGCGCTGAATGAATTTATCGATCATCATCTTTGAAACATCCGGACCGAAGAACGATCCTTCGTTAACGACGGTGCGCACCGCGGCGAGGATCTCATTCTTCTCGGCGTTTTTCAGGATATACCCGTTTGCTCCCGCCCGAATCATCTGGTTGATGTATGCTTCGTCTTCATGAATCGTGAGGATCAGCACCTTCATTGCGGGAAACCGTTGCTTCAACAGCTTGGTCGCCTCAATCCCGTTAAGTTTCGGCATGGAAATATCAAGAATCACAACATCCGGGTTTCGTTCAGAGGCAATCGCTATTGCAGCTTCGCCGTCGTTCGCCTCGCCGACGATTGAAAAATCTTTGCTGCTTTTAAAGAGCGACCGCAATCCATTCCGGACAACACTGTGGTCATCGGCAAATATCAATCGAATTTTTTTCATATATCATTCGAAGGAAGTGGAATATCAATATGGATCATCGTGCCTTTTCCGGCTGTAGAGACCAGATGGAACGTTCCGCCTAAAAGTTCCGCGCGTTCCCTCATCGATATCAATCCAAAGCCATGCCCGTTTGTCGGTTTCTGCTTCACCGGTTCAGATGGAATGCCGATCCCGTCATCGGAAATTTCCAATCCCAACGAGGAGCCTTTCTCCTTGAGAGAAACCAATACTGCGTGTGCGTGGGAATGTTTCACCACATTAGAGAGCGCTTCTTGGAGAATTCGGTAGAACGCGATTTCGATTTCGGTGGGGTAATGGACACGGTCGGTCCCGTCTTTATCGAACGAGATCTGAAGTTCATAGATTTTGCTGTAATCGTCGCAGTATCGCTCCATCGCGACGGAGATGCCGAAATCATCAAGCGCAGGCGGCCGAAGCAAGGTTGATAGGCTCCGCACCTCAACGATGCGGTCATTAATCTGGTCTTTAATTTTCCGCAATTTCGCCGATGATTTTTTATCTGCGGAAACAGATTCTTCCACCATGCCGATGGTAAGTTTCATCCCGGAAAGCCATTGGCAAAGATCGTCGTGAAGCTCGCGGGCAAGACGGCGCCGTTCTTCTTCCTGCGCATCGAGGACCCGCTTGGCCAGTTTCTTTAACTGATCCTGCGTCTCTTTTCGTTCGGTAATATCGCGGGCGATGCCGAAGGTGCCGATCACTTTCCCCTGATAGATTTCCGGAACGGTCGTGATTTCGGTAACCCGGTACCCTCCGTCGAAGGCGCATATTCTGAGATCGAACACCGGCGGCGTTTGGCCGCTCAACACAAACGAGTGAATGCCGAGCGCAAGAGGGAGATCATCGGGATGAATCAACGGCATAAACGGTTTGCCGATCCAATCCGTCCGCGCCCAACCGGTGATCGTTTCGAAAACGGGGTTAAGAGATTTGATGATCCCCTCAGTTGTCAACGTATAAATAACGTCGCGGGCTGTATCGATGAGCCGGCGGTATCGCTCTTCCGATTGTTGAAGCGTCGCAATCGCTTCGCGGTATCCGCGGAACGTCATTTCGAACGAAGAAAGACTCTCCATCAAAAAATATGTCGCTGATTGCGTCAGCCGCACGCTTTCTTCTTTCGAAGATACATTTGCCAACAATTCTTCGAGCGTTTCCTGATGCGATGCAATCAGGTCGATGCTTCGGATTTCCTTTGCGAGCGCCCGTCTGCCGAACTCGTACGCCCAGCGAAGAGCATGTTCGCCCCCGCCGTTCAGATAATCCAGCAGCGCTGACTTGTACAAGCTGAAGATTTCAAGCTCTACGACGTTCATTTCGAACCCCCTTTATACCGGATTACCACAACCAACCCATCATCGGTCCCTTTTGCATGTTTCGTGCAAATACGGTCGGCGATCTTTTGAGGGGGTTCTTCGATAGCATATTCGTCGTCGAACCCTTCGGAAATGCCATCCGTTTTGAAGATCAGTAAGTCTCCTGCGATGATTGGGACGACAGTCGCTTGGAGATGAGGCAAGTTATATCCTACGACGCCTCCGCGAATGAGAACATGCTCATGCAACGGAGTCATCCGAGTATCGGAATGCACCAACGCGGCTTCGACATTGCCTACGCCTATCCACGTGACCGTCTCTTCGATCAAATTAATCGAGGCAAGGCTCATGACAGCGCCGCGGGTCCCCATCAAGGCTTTATGGCACAGCTTTAGAAGGGATATCACCGATTGTTCCGCATTCAATTCGAGAGTAGAGACGGCAAGGTTTGAAGCCGCAGCGGCTTCATCTCCATGTCCGAGTCCATCGATAACCGCAATAAGGATCCCGCCGCCGAAATTCCGAACAACGTATTTATCGCCGCTTTCCGTTTGACCGGGCTGGATGAATGTCGCTACGCCATGTTCGATGGGCGTCGAGGAATTGGCCGGCTTTAGGCTCGGATGCAGGGATCTCGCCGGTTCCATTTATTCCTCCCACTTTCGAATGGTCACCATTGTCCCCTTGCCGACGTGCGAGACGATCTCGAATTCATCGACTAATCGCTTCGTTCCGGGCAAGCCGAGACCAAGGCTGCGGCGGCTCGAATACCCATCCTGCATCGCGAGGGGAATATCGGAAATTCCGGGCCCCTCATCGCTGGCAACGATTTCGATTCCCCTCCTGCTCCCTTTCTGAGCAACACGCAGCAGTATTTCGCCTTTTTGCGCATGCTCAATGATATTCCGGGCTAGCTCCGAAATCGCCGTAGCAATCAAGGTAAGATCGCCCTGGGTAAATCCTAGGGAGTTGGCAAATATCCGCCCCTGCTGACGGGCGATAACTATGTCGCCATCAGACGAGATGGGTATGCGGATTTCATTTGACACTTTCCTGTTCCCCCTTCGCGCGCTGCTGGAGATATGCTAATCCCTCTTCCAGATCTAGAGCTGTCGCCACATCTTCCAGGGTGAGGCCCAGTTGAACCATTGCAAACGCAACTTCGGGTTGGATGCCGACTATTACCGCCTCGGCACCGCGTAATTTAAGCATGTGGGCAATGGACCTCATTGTGCGTGTAGCAAATGAATCCATGACATCGAGCACCGTGACATCGACGATAACGCCGCGGGACCGGAACTTGCCGACTCTTTCGGCAAGTTCTTCTTGCAGTTTCAGCAGATCCGCATCGCTCAATGCCGATTGTATTGAGGCAATAAGATAATCCCCTTGCTTTAGTATAGGGACTTCCATAGGGTTTCCGGATTACTTCATGGCCTGCTGTTGATGAATCCGGCAGCTTCGGCTGCCGAAGTAACCTTGTATCCGAGAAGACGTTCCGCTTCTTCGATACCGCCTTGAAGATCGCCGACCGTTTTCATTTTTCCTAAATCCACGCCGATCGTTACCAGGGTCTGCGCTATTTCCGACGACAACCCGGTGACAATAACGGTAGCGCCCATCAGGCGGGACGCTTCGACTGTTTGAACAAGGTGGTTCGCAACGTTTGAATCGATCGACGGTACGCCCGTGATATCGATAACGACCACCTTCGCGCGGTTGGCGCGGATCCCGCGAAGCAGTTGCTCTGTCAACTGCCGTGCGCGCTGGGGATCGATGACGCCGATGATCGGAAGGATCAGCAAGCGTTCGCGCACCTGAAGCACAGGGGTGGAGAGTTCGCGTATGGCCTCCTGCTGTTGGCGGATAATACGTTCGCGTTCTTGGACGAACCCGACCGCCACCGTGTTGGCAATTCTGTTCGCGGCAGGTTCGTAGGCGTCAAGCACGCGGTTGAGGAGATCGAAATTCGATTGATACTTCTGGAAGAGCGAACGGGCGAGAACGTCGCGGAGGAGAAGAACGATACCGACGACTTCTTGCGTTTCGACGCCGCGGGGAATGATACGTTCCGAAAGATTTCGCGCATACGCTTGCAACGCCTCGATGCTGCCTGTTTCCAACACTTCGACGTAGTTATCGAACACCGACGTTGCTTCTGCGAAGATTTCTTCCTTTGTCATCGCCGTCAGCAGTTGCGCTTCGGTGATGCGGCGGATCCACTCTTCGCGCAGTTGCGCGCGGTTTTGCCGCAGGTGGGCAACAAGTTCGCTGAGCAGCGCTGAAGTGACCTCGGGTAGAGGCTGCGCATGTGCCGATGGAGGAGGAGGGGGAGCTTTTGTAATCTTAGCCATTCATGATTCTCCTGTTATTGTATTGTTATCGAACTCCGAAATGTAAATGCCTTCTCAATTCCACCGCGGAGGATTTCAGTTAATAAATCAAAAAAAGGCGCTTTGAGCCGATCGTTCTGCCTCACCAAAAACAGGGTAAAATGTATCCATTATTTTATTTGAATAAACATGGGAAAAGATAACTAACTACCTGTTTGGGAACAATAGGGCAAATCCATGAATTTTATCGCTAATAGGTTTTCACGATGCTCCTCATATAATAATATGAGGTCTCATGGATAGATGCAAGTACGGAAGCGCTCCTATGTTTCGGTGTGTGCTATATCGCACATCCGAAGTAGGTAAATTTTCACGACTTGCGGAACTGTTCCGGTAAAGTGAAATGTTAATCTATTGTAGGGTACCTTGTCCATACATCCTAAGGAGATGAATCGGTTTGGCGGTCAAAGACATCAACATTCGGTTCAAGAATCTTCTCTTTCTTCTCAGGGAATCGCAATATAAGATCATAGGCAGGAAGTTACTGCATCGATTCTATTCCCAGACTCGATCGTATTGTTTGCGCAGGGATTTGCGCGTCCCGTTTGAACCTCAACAAGCCCAGATCCCTCTGAAGATTCGCCCGTTATCTGAATACGATATCCCTGCGATATTTGGCGATGCCGATACGGCTATCGCCCCGGATTTCCCCGTAGAAGAAAAACAGGAACTCGCTCTTCGCCTGGAACATGTCCACGCGAACATTCCCACCTGCTATGTCGCCGTCACAGCCGATGACAAGCCCGCCTATATGCAATGGCTCATGGGATATCAAGAGAATGAACAGAT
>DATGFY010000401.1:0-1766 GCA_035308785.1 Bacteroidota bacterium
TTCACCGTCTTCGACTTTGATGTAAATATGAGCTCGCCGCAAACTGCGCCGACACGTGGATCGGAAAAATGGCGGATGAGATGGCGTACGGTATTCGCGTCGTACATCGTATTCGCGTCCGAAAACACAATCACCTCGCCGGAAGATTCGCTGACAAGGTCGTTCAGAATCGCCGCTTTTCCGCGTCGTGTCGCAAAACATTTTGAGCGTATTGCGGAATCGTCGATTAACCGTAAAATCTCGTTCGTCCCATCAGTGGATCCATCGGAACCGATGAGAATTTCACTCCGCCCCCGGTCCAATTGAAGCCGAAGAAGATTATCGATTTTGTTTCGCAACACCGCCTCTTCATTATACGCGGCGATTACGATACTTACCGACAGATCCTTGCTTCCATCGGGAACCGTCCTTCGGGGTGACACCGAATGAAGTACCAGCAGGATCACCGGGTAGACTGCATACGTATAGAGAATAAAGAACACCGCAGAAACGAAGAGCGTCAGCGCCATCAGATTCTCCGCAACACTGTAGTATCCGTTGGCAATGTAGAGAACTTCTTCAAACTAACCACGGCACACATCGCGATACACCGTTTCAAATGCCTCTGCAATAGCAGGCCATCCGTACTTCTGAACCATCGTTGTACGCCCACATGCGCCGAGGCGAGAGCGGAGTTCAGGGTTCCGAAGCAATTCAATGACGTCGCGGGCGAAATCCCCGGGCCGATCAGAGATCAGTATTTCCTTTCCCGATTCTACTTCAATTCCTTCTGCACCTATCTTGGTCGATACCACCGCCTTTCCCGCGGCAAGCAACTCTAGTATTTTTATCCTGATTCCACTGCCGGTAAGCAAAGGCACAATGCAGACGTCGGCATTCGCGATGACGTGAGTCAAATCCTCAACAAATCCCAACAATTTCACCGGGGGGTTGTCGATGTCCACCGCTTTTCCTAATTTCCCTTTGCCCACTACTAAGAGATCGGCATTTGGCACCTGCTCTAGGATCTCCGGAAATACCTCCCGACAAAACCATCTGAGGGCATCGACATTCGGCTTCCAATCTAACGCACCGAGAAACAGAATGGAATGACCTTGAGTCCCTTGCATTGTCGACGGAAGATCCGGAATAGTTACTCCTGCGGGAATTACTCTCGTTTTTGCATCGGGGGCCAATTCTTTGAGCCCCGATTCATCCTCACGCGAAATCATCACGACCCTGTCAAACAGCGAGCACGTTTTGGCTTCATCAGATGCCATTTTCAGGACATCCCTGCGTGCAAAATAACGCAACATAATACTCGAATCGTTTTCGGCGAGACGTTTCAGAAATTTCGTTTCGAGATTATGTTCGCGCAACACGATGGGTATTCCAAATTCGGTCTTCACAAGGAGCCCGTATTGCGCCATGACAAGATGGTCTACATGAACGACGTCGGGTTTGAACAAGGTTACTTCTTCCCGGATTGCATCGGCAAACTTCTCATGACGATATTTTGTTTGCATGTACGGGATCGACCGCCATTGGGAAGAGATCAATTTGACAATTGAATGGCCCGTGTAAGCATTCACTGTCCGGACAGAACACCACCTCGTTAACTCCCTCGGCGGCGAAGATTCGCTTTTATCGAATGTTACCATGCGGATGGTATGACCTCGTTGAGCGACATGCTTGGTGATATTGAACACGCCGATCGCACCGCCATCATGGAGAGGATATGGAATCCGCGGACATATTTGGAGAATTCTCAAACCCATTAAAATATT
>DATGFY010000402.1:0-5742 GCA_035308785.1 Bacteroidota bacterium
TATCGCTGCTCGCCGATAACATGCAGTTGACTGTTCTTGTGGGCAATGCGTACAAGAAAAACCCCGATCATGTTTTGCACAAGGCCGATTCGCTCAACGCCGTCTTGACGGCGCAGAACACGCAGGCGAACGCCGATTGGCAGCAGAACATCAACTCCGATCCCGAGGCGCAGCAAGATTTCGAACAGGCCGCGCAAGATTACGCCGAACAAAGCGGCTATCAGCCCGATGAGATCACCACGCCGCTCAATCCCGATGCAGTTGCCGCATCGACCACGCCGTACAATTGGTGGTTCGGCTATCCGCGATGGTATCCGTATGCGTACTGGGATCCGTATCCGTATTGGTACGATTGGGGATTCTATTACGGACCGGGACACCATGCGATTTTTTTCGGATCGCCATCAGCGGCGTTCATGAACTGGTATTTCTATTACCCCGAGCATCATGTGAGGTATGCGCACCTCTCAAACGTCTATTATAATTATTTCGATGCGCACCGGCACAGCGATGCCTACAACCCGATCGTTCACAGCGTCCGCACGTGGCGCAGGAGCAATGCGGATGTGATCTCACCCGATTGGGATAAGAACCCCGGCAAGCGCGAACAATTGTTTAAGGAATATGGCGCAATGGAAGTGGGCAGATCGAAATACAACCAGAAACATCCCGATAAGCAGGTGCAGCGGCAGGATTATGTGAAGACACACGTACAGAAATTCCCCGATTTCGCCTCAACGCCGAACCGCGCACCCGGCCAACAGCGGGGCGGATACCAACCTCCGGTGCAGCAAATGCCTCCTCCGGTTATCAAACCGTATCAGCGGGTGCCCGATTCATTCAAGGTGAATGTAACCCCCAACCGCACGCCCGATCAACGGCGGCAGAACACACAGCAGCAGAATAATCCGCCGCAACAGAACAATACGCCTCCGCAGCATAATCCCCCGCCGAACGTACGGACGACGAACACGCGGCCGCAGGTTTCGAACGATGTCCGCACAGCGAACCAGTTCCATCAGGGATCGTGGCAGCAGATACAACCCGAGCAGCGCCCCGTTGTGCAGCAGCAGCCGTTACGCGTGGTTCAACAGCAGCCTCAGCGGCAACCGGAGCGGCAGAATAATCCTCCGCCGCCACCGAGGAAAAGGTAACGCTATTTCCGCGATTGGCAATTGCCGATTTAGTACGAAGTCGTTGCGAGGAGTCCGGTCAACAACGTTGCCAACGCAGCCTGCTTGACCACGTCGTTCGGGCAGGCAATCTCAATGTTTCGCGTGGCAAGCGTTAGCGAGACCGCGACAAAGAGCAACTCACCCCATTCCGTGCTTCTTCGAAGCCCAGAATTCCCCTCTCTCAAGAGAGAGGGGAGCGGATAATGACGAGATGCGGAACGAAGTGTTACTGTCCGAGAGGATTCATCCCGGAGTGGGACTTTCCCTCTTTCTTGTCGCGTTTCGCTTGTTTCTTCTCTTTCATGGATAGTTTCGGGGCTTTCTTGTCCGATTTCTTTTTATCTTGGCCTTTGCTCATGGTTGAACTCCTTTTTGATGGTTGATCGTTAAATAGGAAACTACACAAATAGAGTGTATATTAATTAAGGTAACATAAATATCATTCATAAAGGAATAACGATGCAGAATCAAGGAAATAGGCCATACGGCAGCAGCGGACCGCGCGAAATGTTCAAGACCACCTGCTCCGATTGCAAGAAAGAGTGCGAAGTGCCCTTTAAACCGTCGGGGGACCGGCCGGTGTATTGCAAAGATTGCTATCCGAAGCACAAGAAGCAGTATTAATCGTACCGCTTTTCTTTGAAAGAGCCCGGGGAACCGGGCTTTTTTGTTTTACGCTCCAGCTAGTCATTGCGAGCGCTCCGCCTCTGGCGGAGAAGCAATCCCGTTGTCAGCCTGCAATATCCGCCCTTAAAACGTTCCCCTGCTTGGCTTCAATGCACCCGCTGCAGCGATCAACTCGTCGAAAAACGCCTTCACACGGTCGCCTCTCATCCCTTCGCGCAGCGGCTTGAACAATTCCGGGTTCACCGGAGCTTGCTCGTTCATCATCGAAATGTAGATCTCCACGGGAATATGCACCGCGGTGCGGATCGGCACCATGTGCAGTTCGATGACGACCTGCCGCAACTGTTCGATCGCCCTTGCACCGCCGGAGCTTCCGTAGCCAACAAACCCGACCGGCTTTCCCTTCCACTCCGGGAACACCCAATCGATCGCGTTTTTTAACACCGCGGGATAGCCGTGATTGTACTCCGGAGTCACCATAATGTAGCCGTCCGCTTCGCCGACTTTTGCCGCCCATTTCTTGCCGAGCTCGTTCGCATAAATTCCTTTATTTGCCACGGGCGACGTTGCCTCATCGAAGAACGGCAGCGGCCAATCGCGCAGATCGATCAGTTCCGCCTTGACATCATTTCTCTTCTTCAATTCGTCGAAAATATACCGCGCCGGTTTCTCGCTGAACCGGTTCTTCCTCGTGCTGCCGATAATAATTTGAATTTTAAGCATGCGCTGCATTATCCTTTCAACTATTCCGGTTGCTCAATTTCTCTGAGTGGCGTGAGAGCGAAAAACTCACTTCCCCCCCCGCTTCCTCTTCTCAATCAACACCTGCGCATCCACCGCCGTTCCGCAAATGCCGCACACATACCGGCGCGTGGTTTCATTGAAGTCCGGTTCCCGCATTTGTTTGCAGTTCGGACACTTGATGAGCAACGGTTTCTCCGGTGTGGGTTTTGGCATGATTATTTGCAAGAGTAGGAGTGTATAAATTTACGGAGAAGAGAGACGAGAACCAAGAATGTGAAAGACCTTGGGACGCCCGGTTCTTGCCTTGAATTTCCCCTCAAACTATCGTAGATTACAACTGCGTATCTGCGCCCATAGCTCAACTGGATAGAGCATCAGCCTTCGGAGCTGAGGGTTGGGGGTTCGACTCCCTCTGGGCGCACTCAATTCACCGCTCCTTCCCGACACCCTCATTATCTCGTTCCCACGCTGCAAACGACATTTATTGGAATGGAAACGCTCGGTTGTGACCCGAAGCATCGGAGCGAACAATGTTAGTAGGATATTCGCCCGCAAATCGTTACACTTAAGTAGCACATCATCGGACCTTCCGGCCTCTTAAACTTTGACCGCCAGGCGCGGTCAAACCACATATTGCTTCGCAAGCGCGAAAGCAAACTAGATCAACCAGTTTTTTCCCCCGAAGGAGGAACACACCATGGGTCAACAACAACTACTTCTCATCATTCTTGGCGTTATCATCGTTGGCGTCGCAATTGCCGTCGGCATTTCGATGTTCAGCGGCCAGAGCAACGCATCAAACCGCGATGGCATCATTGCCGATTTGAACAGCCTTGGCGCAGATGCGTTTCAATTCAAGATCCGGCCCGTCTCAATGGGCGGCGGCGCGGGTTCGTTTGCGGCGTATGTTATCCCAACCGCGTGGGGCGCAGGCAACCCGAATGCAACCTACACCATTTCCGGCGCTCCTACCACGACCAATATCTCGTTCCATGCCGTCTCCAAGACCGTGACCGGCGCAACCGTGGATCTGTCGTTCAATGGAACCGGTGGCGTTACCGCCGCGCCTGTATCAGTCGGGTTCTAGGCTAACTCAAGCCAGTCTGCTTCCTCAAAAGGCAAGGAGGCAGTTCAAGACTGCAATATTTTAACCCCTTACGAGATAATCCCCCCTCTTTCAAGAGAGGGGGTTAAGGGGTGATTCACGGCTCGGGGGGCGGGAAATCCACGCCCTCTGCTTCCACTCAAAGACCTTCCCTTCCCTACCCCCCCCACGACAATTGATAGTTGACAAAAATCTGATTAATTTAAGTGTCTATGGTCGGAAGCGTCGATACTTTGTGATCGGCCAAACAATTTTGAGGGTGTCATTCCCGCGTCCGCCTTCTCCGCCGTCTTCCTGGCGGAGAAGGCGGATTCTGGCGGGATCCACCCGCTGCAGACAGTGCTTTTTCTTTCAAAAACAAGATAACACTAGAGCATCCTATGATCGGGCAAACAGTTTCACACTACAAGATTCTTGAAAAACTCGGCCAGGGCGGAATGGGCGTCGTCTATAAAGCCCAGGACACTAAACTTGACCGCCTCGTTGCGATCAAATTTCTTTCCGCGCATCTCTCCGGCGATGCCGATAGCAAGGCGCGCCTTGTGCAAGAGGCGAAAGCCACCGCCGCGCTCAACCATCCGAACATCTTGAGCATCTATGAAATCGATGAGCAAGACGGCGGCATGTTTTTCGTGATGGAATATGCCGAAGGCACGACGCTGAAGAAACATATCGCGAATCTGAAATCGGGCGCGGGCATCCCTGTGGGCCAGGCGCTGGCGTGGACTTCGCAGATCGCCGAAGGCCTCAAAGCCGCACATGCGAAAAACATCGTTCACCGCGATATCAAGCCGGAAAACGTCATGATCACGCACGATGGCAAGCTGAAGATCATGGATTTCGGCATCGCGAAACTTAAGAGCAGTTCAGGTCTCACGCGCACGGGCACATCGCTCGGCACGCTCTCGTATATGTCGCCCGAACAGGCGCAAGGCATCGCCGCCGATCCGCGCTCCGATATCTGGTCGCTGGGGGTCGTGTTTTACGAAATGCTCACCGCCGATCTGCCGTTCAAGGCCGAACACGAAGCGGGCCTCATGTATCTCATCGTGAACGAAGAACCGCCGCTGACCAGCGCAATGGATAAGAAAATTCCGCGACAGGTCGATCAGGTCGTCATGCGGATGATCGCCAAAGACCGCGACCGCCGCTATGCCGGCATGGCCGAAGTGCTCGAAGCGATTGCCGGGTTGAAAACGCAGATCGAACAAACCGCCGCCCCCGTAAAAACCAAAACAATCGTCGTCCTCCCGTTCGGCAACATGAGTCCCGATAAGGAAAGCGATTATTTCTGCGACGGCCTGACCGAAGAACTCATCGTGAATCTTTCGAAGCTAAAAAACATCCGCGTCATCCCGCGCTCGATTTCGATGCAGTACAAAGGCACCGCCAAAGACATCAAGATGGTAGGGAAGGAAGTGGCCGCGCGTTACATCATGTCCGGCAACGTGCGGAAGTTCCAGGATAACCTCCGCATCAGCGCCGAGTTGGTGGACGGAGAATCGGACGAACAGTTGTGGGCAGAAACCTACAAGGGCAAGATCGAAGACGTGTTCGATATCCAGGAAAAAGTCTCCAAGCAAATCGTCGATGCGCTGATGCTGAAGCTTTCGCCGAACGAAAAGATCGTGCTCACGAAACGTTCGACCGAGAACGCAGAGGCATTCGATTACAACCTCCGCGCGCGCAACGCGCTCTCGCGCATGTCAAAGAACGATCTGAATTCCGCCATCGTGCTCTTCCAGCGCGCCATCGAACTCGACGTACGTTACGCCTCCGCCTATGCCGGTCTCGCGGAATCGTACGCGTGGCTATTCTTCATGTGCGACCGGAAAGATGTACATCTGGATAAGGCAGTCGAAGCGAGTTTGAAGGCGCTCATGTACGATGCCACGCTCTCGGAAGCATACGCCTCGCTTGCGCTCGCATACTTAGGAAAGAAGGAGATGGAGGAAGCGCAATCCGCCGGCAAGAAGGCGATCGAGCTCGATCCGAACAACTCCACCGCCTATTGGATTTTGGGCAGAATCTACCACAGCGGCGACCGCGACCGTGAGGCGATTGATCAGTTCGTAAAGGTCATCTCCCTCG
>DATGFY010000403.1:0-1523 GCA_035308785.1 Bacteroidota bacterium
GGGATTGCGCAAACATTCGGCGTGCGCGTTTATACAATCGGCGTGGGAGCCAACGGCATGGCGCCGTATCCCGTGCAAACTCCGTTCGGCATCCAGTATCAGAATATTCCCGCAGAGCTCGACGAGACCCTTCTGCAAAAAATTGCCGATGAAACCGGAGGAAAATATTTCCGCGCAACCGACACCGAAAAATTAAAAGAGATCTACGCGGAAATCGACCGTTTGGAAAAAACAAAGATCGAAGTAACGCATTTTACCAATCATAAAGAAGAGTTTTACAATTTCGCGATCTTCGGCGGCCTCGCGCTGTTGATGGAAGCGTTCTTTGGGCTGACAGTGTTTCGTAAAATACCTTAAGAGATCGTGAAACGTGAGAAGTTAGACGTGAGACGAGAAAAGGTAAAAATTGTGATGAAGAATTCTCTTTTCTCCCCTCTCTTCGTAAGAGAGAGCCTGTCCCGGAATGTTTTTGTCCGGGAGGCAGGGGGTGAGTTACTCTCGGAGAGCGCTATCTCCATCTATGCTCCAAACTGTAGGGGGATTGCCGCGTCGTCCCGTTGACTTCGTCAAACGTGACTCCTCGCAATGACGTGTAAAGAGAATCATGATTAAATTCGCACATCCTGAATATTTGCTTGCCTTAGCGGCGCTGCCGCTGCTCGCGATTGCCTATTTCTGGGCAGCGCGCAGCCGGAAACGCGCACTTGCACGCTTGGGCAGCATCGCGATGCTTGATCGGCTGATCCCGGTTTCGGCGGGGAAGAAACGCGGCATAAAATTTATCCTGGTGTTTCTCGCTGTTTCGTTCTTGGTTCTCGGCGTTGCAAATCCGGAAATCGGCACTAAGCTGGAGAACGTCCAGCGACAGGGAGTCGATATTTTTATTGCGCTCGATGTTTCTCTCAGCATGAAGTGCGAAGACATCAAGCCAAGCCGGCTGGAAAATGCGAAGCGCGAAATCTCGGAAATGCTCGATAAGCTGCAAGAGGATCGCATCGGCCTGATTGTCTTCGGCGGCGACAGCTATCTCCAGCTCCCGCTCACCACCGATTATGATGCCGCGCGGTTGATGCTTTCATCGATCGATGTCGATGTCGTTCCCGTTCCCGGCACAGCAATCGGTTCGGCAATACGGCTCGCGAAAGAATCGTTCGTCGCAGGGGAGAAGCGCCACAAGGTCATCATCGTTATCACCGACGGTGAGAACCACGAGGACGATGCGGTTGCCGCAGCGAAAGAAGCCGCCGCCGATGGTGATGTTGTCCACACTATTGGGATGGGCTCGCCGCAGGGCGGACCGATACCTCTGTATCAAAACGGCCAGCAGATCGGATTTAAGAAAGATTCCGACAGCAGCATCGTGGTAACGAAATTGGACGAATCTGCGTTACAAGAGATTGCGGCGGCAGGAGGCGGGAAGTTCCTCCGCGGAAATAACGAACAAAGCCAGTTGGACGTGCTGGTGAAAGACATTCAATCGATGGAGAAGAAGGAATTCGGCGAAAAAGTGGTGACGGAGTTCG
>DATGFY010000404.1:0-2907 GCA_035308785.1 Bacteroidota bacterium
CGGGACATACTTGTTGTATTTCGGACGATCCAATTCCATTGAGATATGCAATACAGATTCTTGCGATTTTCGTTGCGTCTTTATATCTCGAAGGGATAGAAGCCGTATCCGCGCGATCGATCATTGATTCTATCGAGTCAATGAGTTCGTTCTTAATTCCAACAGTTTCAAAATAATGATAGACGCTCGCGAGCAAAACCCCTCTGAGACTACCGGTCGGGAGAACTTCGAGGCCTCTCTGAATGGCAGGGAAAAGTATTTCCTTTGCGATTATTGAGTCTATATTGGTCACCAAGCTATCATAGATATTATCACCCGTTCTTGGTAAATGAATGATGAATGATTCCTCCCCACCTTTTTCCCACCTGATCTGGGACACATTTATGGCATCATAGAAAAGTGAAATCCTTATCGAATCTGTAAGAGATGTGCCCAATCGAGTCCTAATGGTTAGAATGTCCTCCACTTTAGTGCTATCGACTAAGACATCCAAATCTCCGAACATATTATCCCGAAGTAAAGTCATCTTATCCTTGAAATAATCGACATTTAAACCAGGCTGGACTTTGGCAAGATTAGAATCAATATTATTGTCCATATCCCTGAACAGTTGCGGTCGATCAATGAGGGAACTTGACGACATTACCTGAAACAAAGGGCTAACATTTTGCCCCAGGGCTGGGGAAATGGCTAAGATAAAAAGTAGGATATTAATAAAACAGGTTTTCATCTTCCGGTGTCCTTTGTGAATGATAAGACTCAGCGTTCACCTAATGAATAGAGTTCTAGACTGAATAAGGAACTTCTTAGGAGTGGAACCTCGAACGCCCTCCTGCGGCTCACACGCAAGCGGCATCCCGCGGAAAAAATTTACTAAAGATATATTAAGAAGAGCATCGCGTCAAGATGTATTTTTACTGAATTTTCGAGCGCGATTAGTACGGAAAATCGAGGAGGGGGGTACGGGAAAGAAGGCAAGAATTACGGTACGGAGTGTAAATTGTACCACTGTTTCGGAGGTAATAGCGAGGCTAAAGCAAAGATTTTACTTCATTTCGGGAGTGGGTGGCTACGGCATCCTATGCCATTGGTGAACCTCCTTCCACCGCTTCCAGCACAAGCTCGGCAATGTCCTTTACCTGCACGCTTAAGCCATCCGCGGTTTCGGCGGACTTCGTCTTGACGCCGTCCGTCATCATCGTCATGCAAAACGGACACGCGGTACCGATGACATCGGGTTTTAGAGCCAGAGCCTCTTCCGCTCGCTCGATGTTGATCCGTTTGCCGATATGTTCTTCCATGAACATTCTCGCTCCACCTGCACCGCAACATAAACCGCGGTCGCGCGAACGGGCCATCTCAACCAGATTTACGCCGTCAATCTCTTTAAGTGTATCGCGGGGCGCATCATAAACATTATTGTGTCTGCCGAGGTAGCATGGATCATGGTACGTGATCTTTGCCTTCTGTTCGTGCGTGAGTTTCAGTTTCCCGCTTTCAATCAGTCCCTGGATAAATTCCGTATGATGCACCACTTCGTAATTCCCCCCGAACTGCGGGTACTCATTCTTGAAAATGTTAAAGCAATGCGGGCATGTGGTTACAATCTTTTTTACGCCGTAATTATTCAGCGTGCCTGCATTTTCCACCATAAGCGTTTGAGCAAGATATTCGTTCCCCGCTCTCCGAGCGGGATCGCCGTTGCACTTTTCTTCTGACCCCAGAATAGCGAAATCGATTCCGGCAATTTTCATCAGCCGGCTGAACGATTGGGTTACTTTCCGGTATCGCGCATCGTACGCGCCAGCGCAGCCGACCCAGAAGAGTACCTCAATATGCTTCTTTTCTGCCATTCTGGGAATCTCCATCCCATTGGCCCAATCTGCGCGAGTGGAATGGCTAAATCCCCACGGCGTAAAGTTGCGTTCAAGATTCTGGAACGTCGCCTGCAGCTCTTTCGGAAATCGCGACTCATTAAGAACCAGGTACCGACGCATATCCACGATCGAATCGATGTGCTCGATCTGCACGGGACATTCCTGAACGCACGCCATACAGGTCGTACACGCCCACAGCTCGTCTTCCGTAATAAAATTGTCGATTAGGTGATGCTGCGTAACGGCATCGGTTGCCTCGCCATTCACCGGTTTCCCGTGAGAACCCTTCTCCATCAATCGCTGGCGAATATCGACAATTATTTTACGGGGCGAAAGTGGCTTGCCGGTGATTGCCGCCGGACACGCTGCTTCGCAGCGGCCGCATTCGGTGCAAGAATAGCTGTCCAGCAATTGCTTCCATGTGAGATCTTCAACATCGGACGCGCCGAACTTTGTCGCATTCTCATCTTGCAAATTTAATGCCCTTATCGATCCACGCGCGTGCGTTTTTGCGGCATACACATTCGGGATCGATGCGATAATATGCAGATGCTTCGAATACGGAAGGTAGTTCAAGAATCCGAGCACCAGCCCGATATGCCCCCACCAAAACACCTCGAACAGCATTACCCGGTTCGACATTTGCATTCCTGCAAAGCCCGAGGCGAGAACATTCGAAATTATCCTCGATGAATTTGCAACCCCTTCGCCTGTGCTGATCCTCGCCGCATTTTGTCCTAACATCGAGCACATAATCATGAATATCCAAAGGAGAATCAGGGTTGCATCCAACCGCGCATGACGGTCAACTTCAAGACGTTTAGGCACGGAGACGTATCTGCGGAAAAGCGCAAATAATACCGATGCGATCACCAATACACCAAAAATATCTTCTAAACAGATTAACGGCGGATAAGCGCCTCCAAGGAATGCAAGTGAAAAGTTTGGCCATATCCCTTGCCCCATCGTCTCCCCTATCGCAAGCAAGAGCACAATGAAACCCCAGTAGATGAACAAGTGCATTAGCCCT
>DATGFY010000405.1:0-8931 GCA_035308785.1 Bacteroidota bacterium
CGAAGATGGTCCGTGCGCAAGGATCGGCAGCGCATATTATTATGATGACGCGGACGAGCGGCGCGGGGCTTCCGCCGCGGCTGAAGAAGGCCGGCATCGACGACATGCTGAATGTCGCGGAGATCAACACGCCGGTGTTCGGATGGACGTTCCTCAGCACGCTGAATTACGCCGACACGAAAAAAGAAGCCGAAGGATATGTCGCGCTTCAAAAGCGGTACAATTTTTTGTGCAGCGCCTTGAAAGAAATCACCTGGGACGCAGCGGTCGCGGTGCGGAGCATGCGTTCGGCGCTCAACAGCATGAAGAGTGTATCGCTTCCTCCGGCAGCCAAAAAATCGCTGCTCGGGTTGAACAGCAGCGTCAATAAACTCAACCACGAAATCGAAGATCTTGCGGAACTGCGCGACCGGTTGGAAAAGGAAACTGCGCTGTTCAAAAAACTACTGAACGCACGCGCCTCGTAAGGCAGGGCGTACTTCAAAAAAGTATTATCATCTCTCTTCTATCCTCAATCTTCTTTCGAATTTAAGAAAAAATGGGTTTTAATTGCGGAATTGTCGGGCTTCCGAACGTCGGTAAGTCCACGTTGTTTAATGCAATCACGGCTGCAGGCGCGGCGGCGGAAAATTATCCGTTCTGCACCATCGATCCGAACATCGGCGTAGTGCCGGTGCCCGATGCGCGGTTCGATGCGCTCGTGAAAATGTACGCGCCGGCGAAGATCACCCCCACGGCGATCGAGTTTGTCGATATCGCCGGATTGGTGAAGGGCGCGAGCAAGGGCGAAGGGCTCGGCAACCAGTTCCTTTCGCACATCCGCGAGGTGAATGCGATCTGCCACGTGGTGCGCTGCTTCGAGGATGAGAACGTGGTGCATGTCGATGGGAGCGTGAACCCGAAACGCGACGTCGAGATTATCGAGGCGGAGCTGATCCTGAAAGACCTCGACACGGTGGAGAAAAAATTCAACGACGCGGAGAAGCGCTCCAAGGGCGGCGACAAGAAAATCCGCGACGAGGCCGACTATTATAAGCGCATCCAGGAACATCTGCTCGGCGGACGGCTGGCGTATTACGAAAAGCCCAACTCGGTTGACGAGAAGGAGTGGCTCAAAGAGCTTCACCTTCTGACGGGCAAGCCGATCATGTATATCGCCAACGTGGATGAGAAACATCTTGCGGGCGATTCCGAGTATGTGAAGCAAGTGCGCGAGATCGCCGCAAAAGAAGGCGCGAAGGTCGTGGTGGCATGCACGAAGATCGAAGCCGAGATTGCAACAATGCCGTACGGCGAGCGCGAGGAGTTCTTGCGCGAACTCGGCGTGAAGGAATCGGGCCTCGACCAGGTGATCCACGAAGGATACGCGCTCTTGGATTTAATTACGTTTTTTACTGCCGGACCGAAAGAAGTGCGCGCCTGGACGATCAAGCGCGGCATGACTGCGCCGCAGGCGGCGGGAGAGATCCATTCGGATTTCGAAAAGGGATTCATCCGCGCGGAGGTGATGAAATCGAAAGACTTGCTTTCGCTCGGCACAGAGGCGGCGGTAAAAGAAAAGGGTTTGCTGCACGTCGAGGGCAAAGAGTATATTATGGAGGATGGGGATTGTGTGTATTTTAGGTTTAATGTTTAACCTCCCCTAGCCCCTTTTCTTGCTCCCATGCTCTCGCATGAGTTGATCTAGAGAACTCTCCCTAAATCCCTCTCTTACGAAGAGAGGGACTGATTGGTTTGAAACAAACTTTACACAAATAACACTTTTTTCTCAGCCCCTCCCTTCCTAAGGGAGGGGTTGGGGAGAGTTCTCTACTAGAACAACTCTCCCTGCACTTTTTCCTTCCCTCCATCCCTCCGGAAATGCTTCGTTTCTACGTGAAACTCTTCTTCGTTCAATCCCAACCGTTTACATTCGATCCTAAATAATTTTTTGATGGTGGCGGGGAATTCGCCGTCGCCGGACATGCGCTTGCCCCAGCGGGTGTCATCGGCGTTGCCGCCGTGCGATTCGCGGATGCGGTTGAGGATTTTGGCGGCGCGATCGGGCATGGTGCGCTTGAGCCAGTCTTCGAACAACGGCCCCACGGCGCCGGGCAACCGAACGACGGTGTAGCCTGCGGATTTTGCGCCGCGCGCGGCAACCGCTTTGAGGATGCCGGGAAATTGATCATCGGTGAGGCCGGGGATGATGGGCGCGACAAGGACATAGACGGGCACGCCTGCGGCGGTGAGCTTTTCGATCGTCTCCAACCGCTTCGCCGGAGTTGAGGTGCGCGGCTCCATGATGCGCGTGAGTTCGTCATCGAGCGTGGTGACGGAAATGGTGACGCTGACGAGATCGAGCTTGGCGAGTTCAATCAGGATGTCGAGATCGCGCTGGATGAGCGCGTTCTTGGTGATGATGCCGACCGGGTTGCGGAATTTCAAAAATACTTCAAGGCAGCGGCGGGTGATCTGGAGCTTGCGTTCAACCGGCTGGTAGCAATCGGTGTTGCCGGAGATGCAGACCATCTGCGGCTGCCAGCTTTTCTTTTGGAACGCTTCTGCCAACAATTCGGGCGCATCGGCTTTGACTGTGATCTTGGATTCGAAATCTGCGCCGGCGGAGAAGCCGAGATACTCGTGGCTGGGGCGCGCGTAGCAGTAAATGCAGCCGTGTTCGCATCCGCGGTACGGGTTGATGCTGTAGGTGAAGTGGATATCGGGGCTCTCGTTTTTGGAAAGCACCGACTTGGACGCGTCCTTTAAGAAAATGGTTTTGAGCGGGCGGTCGTCCGGATCGTTGGGATCGAGATCGATTTCGAGCGGCTCGAAGTGGAGCTTATCGAAACGGTTTGGGGTGTTGTAGGAGGCGCCGCGGCCGCGCATGATATTTTCGATTTTCGAATGTTGATTTTCGAATTTAACAACTGGAAGCGCAGTGTCATTCTGAGTCCTCGACAAAAACATTCGAGGATAAACTCCGCGAAGAATCTCCCATGCCCGAGACTCCTCAAGATTTTCGCCACCGACTACCGTCGGAGATCCTTCGCTTTGCTCAGGATGACATCTCGCCTGCGGTGTCATTCTGAACCCTCGACAGAAGCGTTCGAGGGTAAACTCCGCGGAGAATCTCCCACGTCAGAGGTTCTGCAAAGTTTTCACCACCGACTACCGTCGGAGATCCTTCGCTTTGCTCAGGATGACATACCCTCTGGAATTGTCAGTGTTCCTATGCTTTCTGGCCGCCTGTATTGAGCGTGATGAGGGGAGTGGGATCGACGCCGAGGCGCTGCTTGGCGAGTTCGGACATCATGTTGGGGTTCCATTGCGGATCCCAGACGATGCGGACGTCGCATTCGTGGACGGTGGGAATTTCGAGGACGCGCTCGCGCACCATGTTGGCGATCTGCGTGGACATGCCGCAGCCGGGCGAGGTGAGCGTCATCTTTACGCCCACCCAGTCATCGATGATTTTGATATCGTACACGAGGCCGAGATCGACGATGTTGACGGGGAGCTCGGGGTCGTAGCACTCGTGCAGCGCTTCATAAATCTGCGCTTGGGTGATTTCTGCGGGTTGGGGTTGTGGTTCTGGCATTACGTTGTATTCTCCTTACTATACAATGATACGACAATTGGGAAAGGAAAGCAATAAGAAGTTAATAGTTCACAGTGAACAGTTGACAGCACTAAAATACCGTTTTGATTCCCGAGTGGTTTGGTCGGGAATCGACGTTCTTTTCCTTTGGCAGTCGCGGCCCGCCACGGCGGATCACGCCCGCGTTTTGTCCACTCACCCCCCGGCCTCCCGGATAGAAGCATTCCGGGACAGGCTCTCTCCCCAAATGGGGGCGAGGGGATAAATGCTAATATATAAAGCATAATATATATTTGCTTTTGTCGTATAAAAAGCGTATATTATATGGGAAGGCGATATGCATTTCGCTGAATGATACTGAAACTACTTACCACAACTACCAATACACTACTTTAGGAGGGATACTACCATGAATGAATTAGGAACAAATGGGCACGGGACGAACGGCCACGGCGGAAATGGGACTGCGGTTTTGGAGGAATCGCAGTTGGAACTGCGCGGGACGCAGGAGAACGACGGGGGACCGGCGGGGGTGGCGGTGCGGCAAGAGAAGCATGAGGCGCTTCTGGAGAGGGTGAGGGCGGCGGGGAAAGGGCCGAAGGGAAAACATCCGGTGCGCTTGGAAACACTCGGCGATGCGCGGCGGCTGATGGCGCGGGCGACGAAGGAAATGCACGAGGGAAGTATTTCGGTACGATTGGGCAGGGCGATGATCTATGCGGCGCGATCGTTTATGAGGGCTGCGCTGGCGGAGGAGGAGATGAAGAGGAAACCGGCGGTGGATTTATCGATGAAGGACATGGCGAAGGTGGAACGCGAGAGACGCAAGGGAGTTCAGGAGGAGTTCGAGCGTTTGCAGAAGATCGGAGGCTTGATCCCGACGGTGAAAGCAGGACAATGATACGGAATCCGCCGTTGGCGGAGGAATATGGAACATATTATCAATAGAGGAAATGAATTTGGGAGGAAGGATTGATGCGTAATTCTTTTGGAATCATGAGGATGGGCTTATGAAGAGGGCGATTTTCCCAAAGAAAAACGGGTTTAAGGTTTTGGTTATGTTGGGGTTGTGAGGGGGGAAGTAAGTAATCTTTTTTTTATGATGTGGTAGATCGGGGCGAGCGTTGGTGCGTGCTCGATCGGTAGGATAATCTGCCAGAGGCGGATCAGTTTGTCCAAACGCTGCCAAGGACAAGCTGAAGCATGTTCTACGCAAAGATTTTCGGGCGGAGATTTTGCAAACTGACACCGGGATTGCCACGTTGCCCCGTCAACTGCGTTGACGGAGCGCCTCGCAATGGCTGGTGGGTTAGGGGGCTGACATCTTATAATTACGATTTTGTTTTTGCTATGATCGCGCCCCTCTCTTGGTATTCAAGAGAGGGGATGGGGAGAGTTCTCTATGAGGCGACGAACACGCGGGCATAAAGCCCGCGGCTACCAAGGCTTTCAAAATCTCGAAATATCCCGACCAAACACTGCCGTCTTCATCCAATCGAACAGCACGAGGATTTTGTTTTTGAAGCTGACGAGACGGGTGAGATACGCAGAGCGCCAGAAGAGGTAGGTGGAGTAGCCGCGGCCTTTGACTTGCGAGAGATCGGCGAGGGCGCGCTCGCTGCCGATGTAGGCGAGCATGCCGTAATGGCGGTAGCGGAACGGCTGCACGGGTTTGCCGAGTGTGCGCGCGGTGAGGGCAGCGCCGAGGTATTTGCCTTGCTGCTCGGCGACTTGTGCGGTTGCGGGAAGATTTTGGGATTCGATGACGGAGCAATCGCCGAGGGCATAGATGTTGCGGTGTTCCTTCAATCGAAGAAATTCATCGATGATGAGGCGCGAGGCGTAATCTTTTTGGGCGTTGAGCGATTTGATGAGCGGGGTCGGTCCCGTGCCCGTCGCCCAGACTACCATTCCGAACGGGATTTCTGTTCCGTTTTTCAGCGTGATGCGGTCGGCATCGATGTTGATGACGACGGAGCCTGTGAGGACTTCGATTTGTTGGCGGTGAAAGTGCCGCACGGTGTATGCGCCGAGGACTTGATCGAACGTGGAAAGGATTTGCGCGCGCGCTTCGAGGATGGTGATGCGGATGAACGAGCGCAGCGCCGGGTAAAGTTTGTGCAGATCGCGGATGACAAAATCGTGCATCTCGGCGGCGAACTCGACTCCCGTTGGACCGCCCCCCACAACGACGAAATGCAGCAGGCGATGTTTTTCGGAATCTGGGATGCCGGGTTCGGAAGCGCGCTCGAAGCAATCGATAATCCTTTGCCGGATGGCGCGTGCATCGGCGACTTCTTTCAAGTACAGCGCGTATTGTTCCACTCCCGCAACGCCGAACGTGTTGTTGATCGTGCCCACCGCAAGGACGAGCGAATCGAACGGAAGCGAGAACTGTTCTTTATCGATTGCGCTTTCGCAGGCGATTGAACGCGCGGTGAGATCGATGCTTGTGCAGTTCGCCTGATGAAATGCCGCAAACGGATAGGCGGCGCGGATGGGTTCGATGATGCTGCGGAATTCAACCGTTCCGACGGTGGTGCTGGGCAGCAGCGGTGTGAAGAGGAAATGGTTTCGCGGGCTGATGACGGTAATATCGAACAGTTTCGGATCGATGGTCCGGAGCACACTCATCGCGGCAAAGCCGGAGCCGAGGAGAATGAGCCGGTGTTTGGTCGAGGTCGAGGGCATTTATTAGAAGATAGGGATTGAGAGGGTGAAGGGCAAGAAAAGTGGTGAGTGGAGAGTGGCCAGTTCTAAATAATCGCTGTCATTCCCGAGCGTCTTAATCGGGAATCCACGTTCTTTTTCTTTTCTACACCACAACGACGCTGTCCGCCGCGGGCGGATCCCGCTAGAAGCATGCGGGAATGACACCTCTAGAATTCTGCAGACTGTCTCCGGGATTGTCCCAAGGGGATCCCTTAGGGACCTCGTTGCCCCGTCAACTGCGTTGACGGGACGCCTCGCAATGACTATTGGGTTGGGGGATTGCCCGCCCGAACGACGCAGTCGGGCAGGCCGCCTTCTTTTAACTGTTCACCGTTCACTCCGCCACGGCGGATCACTGCTCCTCTCTTGCCTATCCGGCGGAAAATGCTTATACTATATATCGCAAACCGAAGTACGCCGTAAAAATCGCTGGCTTTTTTTCTCGGAAACGAGGAAAAGAGGCCGCTAATCGGGAGGAGACGTGTAGCGCAGATTCGGGTACGCTTGTTTCAACTTCTCGAAAGGAACAGCCCGTGGAACAGGGGACTGTCAAGTGGTTTAACAAAACAAAGGGGTTCGGATTTATTACGCGCGCGAATGGCGAGGATCTGTTTGTGCATTTCAAAGCCATCATCGGCGAAGGGTACAAGATGTTGAAGGAAGGTGACCGCGTGCAATTCGAAATCGAGCAGGGACCTAAGGGACCGCAAGCAGCGCACGTGGAGAAAATATAACGAGTTTCACTTAACGCAACCCCAATCACGCCCGGGCGTGGAGCGGGGTTTTTTATTCTATCTCAGAGAAAGGGAATATCACAATGATGAAGGGCACCGTAAAATTTTTTAATATGGTCAAAGGATTCGGATTTATTACTGCCGAAGGCGGCGAAGAAATTTTTTTCCATAAGAGCAATGTGAAGAACACCGGCTTCCGCGACGTCCTGGTGGAAGGCGATAACGTCACATTCGATTTGAAGACGGAACAGAAAGGCAAGCGCGCATACAATATCAGCCGAGTCTAGTCGGCGCCGAATAAGTTGTCTAATCAAAGGCCTCTTCCGTAAGGAAGGGGCTTTTGTGCTTTAAGGGCAGTGAACCGTGAACGGTGAACAGTCAACAGTTACTGTGTCCGTCTTCATCGTTTCACTCGTCCCGGCAAACTTCTCCCTTGGCCAAGAAATGGTCGGGAGTGGAACTCCCTTCCAGATTTGTGAATCAGCTGTTTTACTGTCCACTGTTCACTGTTCACTGCTCTTACATCATTCCGACGGGGTCCACATCAATAATCAATTGTATATCCCGCTTCTTGCCGAAGGGTGATTCGCGGTAGAGCGATTTGGCGCGGGTGAGAGATGCGTGGAGTTTTTCGCCGGAAGCATCGGCGCTTTTGGGATTCTTGATAACGATATGCCAGCGGTACGATTTTCGGAGTTTGGATAAGACCGCAGGCGAAGGACCAAGGATGTAGAACGGAGGATTATTTTTTCGGAGTAGATCGGCAAACGCATGGCAGGCGTTGCTGGTTTCTTTTTCGTTCGTGCCGTTGAATTCGATCAGCACGATGCGCGAATCGGGAGGGTAGTGCAGCTCGTTGCGGAATTCCATTTCTTGTTCGTAGAATCCGCGGAAATCGTGGCGCAAGACGTGGCTGAGACTGGGATGGTTCGGCTGAAACGTTTGGATCACGACTTCTCCGGGAGCGGTGCTGCGGCCTGCGCGGCCGGAGACTTGCGTGAGCAATTGGAACGTCCGCTCTGCCGAGCGGAAATCGGGCAACAGCATTTGCGTATCGGCGGAGATCACGCCGACAAGTGTCACGCGCGAGAAATCTAATCCTTTCGAAACCATTTGGGTGCCGAGCAGAATATCGGTTTTGCCGCTGCCGAACGCGCGGAGGATCGCCTCGTGCGATCCGTGTTCGGTGGTGGTATCCATGTCCATGCGCGCAATTGCGGCATCGGGGAATGCGGCCTGCAGTTCTTCTTCCACGCGCTGCGTGCCGAAGCCGCGGTATTCGATATCGACTCCGGCGCAGCGCTCGCACACTTTCGGCGGTTGTTCGGTATGGCCGCAATAGTGGCAGCGGAGATGGCGCAATGTTTGGTGAAACGTGAGCGAGATATTGCAATGGGGGCAGGTCTCCACATAGCCGCAATCGGGACATTCTATTATAGGGGAGAAGCCGCGGCGATTCTGCAAAAGAATAACCCCCTCGCCCTTTGCCAATCGATCGGCAATTTTTTCTTTCAGGCAATCCGAAAGCGCGCGCGATTCGAACTTAATATATTCCTTTTGAATTCCCGGCCGTTTCCTCAGCAATTCCGTAAACTCCAGCGATTTGCGCTTTTTCTCCACAGTCATATCGAGAATCTCAATCGTGGGCAAGCGCGCATCATCGATGCGGTTGGGGAGTTCGAGCAGCGCATACTTTCCCGCAACGGCGTTCGTGAACGATTCGAGCGAAGGCGTTGCAGAGCCGAGAACGATGACGCAATCGGAAATTTTCGCGCGCATCACCGCAACGTCTTTGCCCGAGTACCGCGGCTGCTGATCGAATTGCTTGTAGGCCGAATCATGTTCTTCATCGACAACGATGATGCCGAGGTTTTTGAGCGGTGCGAATATTGCCGAACGGGGGCC
>DATGFY010000406.1:0-3982 GCA_035308785.1 Bacteroidota bacterium
CCGTTAATCACGGCGAGCTGTTCGGGCTGATCGGGCCTGACGGCGCCGGCAAGACCAGCATTTTCCGCATTCTTACTACCCTCCTCTTGCCCGATGAAGGCACCGCGACGGTCGCGGGTTATGACGTCGTTAAGCAGTACCATGAAATCCGCGGCGCGGTTGGGTACATGCCCGGACGATTTTCGCTCTACCAGGATCTGAGCGTTGAAGAGAATCTCGATTTTTTCGCCACGTTGTTCGAGACGACGATCGAAAAGAATTACGAGATGATCCGCGACATCTATGTCCAACTCGAACCGTTCAAAGACCGTCGGGCAGGGAAACTCTCCGGAGGCATGAAGCAAAAGCTTGCGTTATGTTGCGCGCTCATCCACAAACCGTCCGTGTTGTTCCTCGATGAACCGACCACCGGCGTCGATGCAGTTTCACGCAAAGAGTTTTGGGACATGTTGAAACGGCTCAAGAAGCAGGATATCACCATCCTCGTCTCCACACCATACATGGATGAAGCAGAGTTGTGCGACCGGATCGCCCTCATCCAAGACGGGAAGATATTATCGATAAACACTCCCGAAGGCACGGTACGGTCGTTCAAAGGGTCGTTGTTCGCGGTGCGCGCGGATGCAATGGTAAAGCTGTTGAACGACGTGAGAGATAATCCGCGAGTCCACAACTGCTTCGTCTTTGGAGAATTTTTCCATCTCTCTTTTAAAGATAATTCACTGAGCAATGAATCAGACCTCATCGCATATCTCACGTCAAAAGGCCATAGGAACATCGAATTGCACCCGGTGCAGCCAAGCATTGAAGATTGTTTCATCGATTTTCTGAAGCAAGAACATGCGTGAAGCCGTCATCACGACTGATAAGCTGACGAAGAAATTCGGAACTTTTGTCGCTGCCAACGAACTCACCTTCGAGATCTATTCCGGCGAAGTCTTCGGCTTTTTGGGCGCCAATGGCGCGGGGAAAACGACGGCGATGCGAATGCTCTGCGGCCTCTTAAAACCCACCTCTGGCAAAGCAAAAGTTGCCGGGTACGACGTCTATAATCAGACCGAAAAGATCAAGCAGAGCATCGGATACATGAGCCAGAAATTTTCTCTCTATGAAGACCTTTCGGCGTGGGAGAATATCCGGCTTTATGCCGGGATTTACGGATTAACCGATCAACAGATCGAAGAAAAAGGCGACCGTTTGTTGAACGACCTCGGAATGCAGAGCGAAAAGAATACGATGGTGAGTTCGTTGCCCTTGGGGTGGCGGCAGAAGCTCGCGTTTTCCGTGGCGATCCTGCATGATCCGAAGATCGTATTCCTCGATGAGCCGACCAGCGGAGTCGATCCGGTGGTGCGGAGGCAATTCTGGGATTTGATCTATGCCGCCGCTTCGCGCGGGGTGACGGTATTCCTCACAACGCATTACATGGACGAAGCCGAGTATTGCAACCGCATCTCGATCATGGTCGATGGCAATATCGATGCGTTCGATACGCCGGCGAATCTTAAGAAACAATTTGGCGCATCATCGATGAACGAAGTCTTTTACGGTCTCGCCCGCAAAGCAAAGCGGACGGGAGATTAAATTTCATATCCTATGAAACAGTTTTACATCTTCGTCCATAAAGAGTTTTTGCACGTTTTCCGCGACCGAAAAACGCTGCTGATCCTGTTCGGCCTGCCGATTGTGCAGGTGATTCTTTATGGATTCGCCCTGACGACCGAGGTGAAGAACTCACGGATCGTGGTGGTAGATCATGCCGAGGATCCGGCATCGCAACGGCTTATCACGCGCATCGATGCGAGCAAGTATTTCGATATCCAGCGCTCGGTGATGACGCCGCAAGAGATCGAAACGGCGTTCAAACAAGGGAAAGTCCGGCTTGCGATTGTTTTCCCGGTGAATTTCAATTACGACCTGATTCACAAGAACAGTGCGCAGCTCCAGGTCATTGCCGATGCGTCCGACCCCAACACTGCCACCACGCTGACGAATTACGTCTCGGCGATTGTGATGGACTACCAGAAGGAGCTAAACCAGAATAACCAATTGCCGTATCAGATCGATACCGAAGTGCGGATGCTTTACAACCCCGAGCTCAGCGGCGCGCCGAACTTTGTCCCCGGCGTGATGGCGCTAGTGCTGATGCTTGTCTGCGTGATGATGACATCGATCTCCATCGTGCGCGAGAAAGAACTCGGCACAATGGAGGTGCTGCTCGTTTCGCCGTTCAAGCCGATCTTTGTCGTCATTGCCAAAGCGGTTCCGTACCTGATCCTGTCGTTTGTCAACATCATCTCGATACTTCTCTTGAGCGTCTTCCTGCTTAACCTGCCGATCCAGGGCAGCATTTTCCTACTCCTCGCGGAAAGCACGCTCTTCATCATCACTTCGCTTTCGCTTGGCCTGCTGATCTCCGTCGGCGCGGATACACAGCAGACGGCAATGGCCAGTTCGATGATGAGCATGATGCTGCCGACGATGTTGCTCTCGGGCTTTCTCTTCCCCATCGAGAATATGCCGGTGTTTATGCAGGTGATCTCGAACTTCGTGCCCTCGCGCTGGTATTACATTATCGTCAAGGCGATTATGCTGAAGGGGCTCGGCTTCCAGGCAATATGGAAGGAAACGATGATCCTCGTCGCCATGACTGCGGTGTTAGTCTTCATTACGGTGAGAAAATTCAAGATCCGGCTGGGATGAGAACGATTAAATTCCTCCTGCAGAAGGAACTGCTGCAGATCATTCGCAACAAATCGCTGATGACCTCGATGCTCGTCGGGCCGATCATCCAGCTGATCATTCTCCCGTTGGCGGCGAACTACACGGTGAAACACATCCTGCTTGCAGTTGTGGATCACGACCACTCGACCTACTCACAAAAGTTAGTCACAAAAGTACTCTCCTCGGGATATTTCATTCTTGCGGGTGAGAACACCTCGTACAATCAAGCGATGACGCTTGTGGAGCTCGATAAGGCCGACCTCGTACTGGAAATTCCCGCGGGCTTCGAGCGCAACCTGGTTCGCACCAGTGAGCAAAAGCTGCTTGTCGCCGTGAACGCCATCAACGGGATGAAAGCCGGATTGGGAGGCGGATATCTCGGCAGTATTATCGCCGATTTCAATAATGAAATACGCCTCCAGTGGATCCAACCCGACCGGTTCAGGCCGGTACCGACGATCGATATTACCCCGACGAACTGGTACAATCCGCTGATGAATTACAACAACTTTTTCGTGCCGGGAATTTTGGTCATGCTCGTGACCGGCGGCGGATCGTTCCTGACTTCGCTCAACATCGTGCGGGAAAAAGAGATCGGCACGATCGAGCAGCTCAACGTCACGCCGATCAAGAAATATCAGTTTATCTTAGCGAAACTTATTCCCTTCTGGATATTGGAGATCATTGTCTTCACGGTTGGGATGGGTGTTGCGTTACTTATTTATGGCATTGAGCCACTCGGGCACATCTGGCTGCTCTACCTGTTCCTGAGCGTCTATATGCTGGCGATTTTGGGGTACGGCCTCCTGATTTCAACGTTCGCCGAGACGCAACAGCAAGCGATGTTCGTGGGCTTTTTCTTTATGATGATCTTCAACCTGATGAGCGGCCTCTACACGCCGATCGACAGCATGCCCGGCTGGGCGAAACTCATTACCTATCTCAATCCGGTGAGTTACTTCGTGCAGGTGATGCGGATGGTTGTACTGAAGGGAAGCGGCTTCGCGGAAATTCAAACCCACCTCTTGATTATCGGCATCTTCGCGATTGCGATGAATGTGTGGGCGGTGGGGAACTATAAGAAGACGAGCTAAGATTATTTCCGATTAGCGATTGCCAATTTCCGATTTAAGAGCACA
The DNA here is from genome assembly GCA_035308785.1 of Bacteroidota bacterium. Classification (GTDB taxonomy): domain Bacteria; phylum Bacteroidota; class Ignavibacteria; order UBA10030; family SZUA-254; genus DATGFY01. Next base: position 3,864 of record DATGFY010000406.1, read on the forward strand.
AATGATTGTCTTTCTGAGCCCTCGATAATAAAATTCGAGGGCAAACACCGCGAAGAATCTCCCATCCTAATAATTACAACTACAGCAGTGAATTGCACATCTCCCCTCCTTGTTTATGA
>DATGFY010000407.1:0-3200 GCA_035308785.1 Bacteroidota bacterium
CTCAGCTGGATAGAGCGGCAGCCTCCGAAGCTGTAGGCCAGGCGTTCGAATCGCCTCGGGCGCACTTTCCCGATCACTCATTAAGGAATGGATAGATGTTAAAAGCTAAGAAAAAAATTGCACGAAGAGAGATTGAGCAAGACGATGTTATTGCCTTTTACCAAAAGGCCCAGTCGTTTTACGACGTCAATCGCAAAAATATTTCGTATGCCCTCGTAGCGCTAGTTGTCCTCGTTATCGGCGGTTATGTGTATTTCCACCGCCAGCAGACGAACAATGAAATTGCGGCTACCGACCTCGGGAAAGTGTTCCAGATCTATGATAAAGGGAACAGCGATCTGCAGCAGTTTAAGGCAGCGATCGACGGACAGCCGCAGAAGGGCGTCGTTGGTCTCCAGAAGATTGTTGATGATTTCGGCAGCACCGATAATGGCGAGCTTGCCCGGTTTTATCTTGCGAACGCCGAATTTAATCTCGGCCGGTATGACGATGCGTTAAAGAACTTCGAAAAATTCAGCAGCGGCGATCGGGTCATTTCTGCGGCAGCAGAAGCGGGAATCGCCGGATGCCTTGAAGCCAAAAAATCATTTTCCGATGCAGGATCGCATTACGAGAAGGCGGCAGGCATTGCTGCAGATACGTATAATTCACCTGCCTACCTGAACGATGCAGCGCGCGCATTCGCCGCTGCAGGAGAAAAAGAAAAGGCCGTTGCTCTGTATCAGCGCCTCAAGAAAGAATACCCGACGTCTGAAAGTGCGCGGGATGCCGATCGCTTTCTTGCACAACTCTCCGCATAACGCATTTGCTAATTCCAAGAAACCCATTCCTTGTTCGAGGATGGGTTTTTTGTTTTTAGGCGCTCCGGTCTCCCGCATCCCCGCACTCTAACGAGCTTAGCAATTGATACGATTTTTGCCGGATAGGCGCCTCGCACGAGAAATACTCGTAATGGCATTTCCCGCGATCGCCGGGTTGTCATCGCAGATGGTCGTTTCTCTCGTCAATACCTCGATGGTAGGCAGGCTGGAGCATACCGATGTGATGCTTGCTGCAATGGGCCTGGGTTTCCTCGCAAGTTGGGCAATTGCGAGCGCATTTTCGAGTTTGAGTACCGGCACGCATGTCCTGGCCGCGCGCCGGCATGGAGAAGGCAACCCGATAGGCGTGGGTGAGGTCTTAAACAATTCGCTTCTGATTTGCCTGGTAATCGGCGTCGCCGTAGCGGCGATCGGGTACAAGTTTTCGTACGAAATGATGAGGTTTTTCTCGAAAGACGATGCGGTAGCGCGCGCGGGCGCTGGTTATATGAAATACCAGTTTCTTGGATTGCCGTTCTTTCTTCTTATTGTTTCATACCGCGGGTTTTTTTACGGCATTGGCCACACGAAAATCTTCATGTATTCCGCGATCATCATCAACGTGTTTAACATTGCGTTTAATTATCTGTTTATCTATGGTGCGTTCGGTTTTCCGCGGATGGCGCTGGCGGGGGCGGGGGCAGGTTACGCGCTGAGCCTTGGGTTGGGGTGGCTGTTCTTCGTGGCTGTAACATTTGTCGGAGAATATCGAAAACAATATAAGTATTACTCCCATTTCAAGGTTTCCGGGAATGTGATAGCGCAGGTTGTAAAGATCTCTATTCCGGTTTCGCTCCAGAATATCCTAATTTTGCTCGGATTTTTGATTTTTATGGCGATCACCGGAATTATCGGCATCGTAGAACAGGCCGCGAGCCAGGTGATCGTTTCGGCGCTATTTATCTCGATCATGCCCTGTTTTGGCTTTGGCATTGCCGCTCAAACGCTTGTCGGACAAGCCCTCGGACGAGGGGATCTCCGGCAAGCATTAACATACGGCTACGAGACCGCCAAACTCGGCACCATTTTTACTTTCATCGTTGGAATTGCATTCGTATGTTTCCCGGAATTTATTATATCGGTCATTACGCCAAGCGCCGAAGTAGTGCGCGTCGCGAAGCCGGTGCTTCAGATCGTTGGGATAGCGCAGATCATTTACGGTCCGGGGATCATTATTGCCAACGCTCTGCAATCAGGCGGGGCAACGGTCTATGTCATGATGGTCGAAGTAGTCACGCATTGGATTGTCTTTCTGCCGCTAGCGTATCTTTTTGGAGTGAAACTCGGTTACGGGTTATCGGGCGCGTGGATGGCGCTTCCGGTGTACGTTCTGGCTTATACAAGTTTGAATCTCTGGAAATTCCGTTCGCTGCAGTGGATCCGGCGAAAACTTTAAGATGAACACAACGATATCATATCCTGCGTAAGCTCGGTGCCGACGATTTTCTCAAAATTGAAGAAGGCGTTATTGCTGTTGTCGTTCGGCGTTCTCGTTCTCGCCGTCTTCGTCATTGATGTGGTGCGGGGTCACGGAGATATCGATGTCGAGTTTGGCTGGCTCAGCTTGGTGCGCAATCTTTTCGTTCTCGCCGCCTTTGTAGATTTTTACTTTCTCCTCGAATCGATGTGGCGGCGCGAACAAGGGCCTGCCAAGAAACTCGGCCTGATTCTAGTCCTGATGATTGTTGTTGGCGTGGGGACGGGGGTTCTCTCATTGATCCCGATTAGCGGCTTCGATACCAAAGGCTCATCGATTGTTCCTCTCGGATTTGATTCAATTGCTTTTTCCAACGTCATTGGACTCGTGTTGGGCGCCGTGATGGTCATCAGTCTTCTCATCCTCCGCGACGTCATTTTTTGGAAACGACGTCCATCCACCCGCAGAAACTTTCTGATTTTTGTCGGCCTTGCGCTTGCTACGGCCTTTTCCACATTGGGCAGTAAGCCGCTCGATTCGAGCATCATAACCACGCTTCTGTTTAGCTTGACGGTTGCTTCGGTTTCCCTTCTCGCATTCCGGTTATCCTGGATTGTCTATTTGACGAAACGAGAAAAACTGTTTTGCATGGTCTATGGTTTCCTGCTCTTCCTCATTTATATTGGGGTCGATGTATTGACGACCGATGGCACCACGGTCGGCAAATCATTGCTCTATTATTCTCCGCAATTAAAGTCGTTTGTATTCACGATGGGATTATTCTCATCGATTTATTTCGGGATGACGTTCCTGATTACAATGTTCCACCTGCCTACGGCGGAAGCGTACGATCGTAAGATTTCAGAAGTTACATCGATGCACAATCTTAGCCGATTGAGTACGCAGGTATTCGATTTCAATGA
>DATGFY010000408.1:0-3883 GCA_035308785.1 Bacteroidota bacterium
TCCCGCTAGAAGCACGCGGGAATGACACAACTAATGTTTTGCGATTCGGAATTGGAATTTGATTGGTTATTGGTGCTTGATTATTGGTTATTTATTTTTCCAATAATCCAGTGATCTCTTTGATCGATTTAACGCCGGGGAATTCGGATTCGAAAAGTTTTTTCTTGGCAGGATCGAGATCGAACGATTTCTTAAGCGATTCGAGCGCATCGAACGTCTTATGCAGTAAGAACATTACCTTCGCTCGACTATAATAGGGATCGGCCCACTTCGGCTGCAACTCGATGCACTTGTTGAAGGCCTTGAGCGATTCTTTGAAGTAACCGTACTCGAGCAGCGTATCGCCAAGATCGCACCACGCTTCGAAATTGGTCGGATCGAAGCGGACAACCATCTTATAACTAATCAACGCCTCCCGCCACTTGCCGAGGTTGTATGCCGCATCGGCTTTGGCGTACCACAACTCGGGATAATTGCGGCAGAGAGTGAGCGCACGGCAGTAATCGTTATACGCCTTGCGGTATTGCTCCATCGCATCGTAGCAACTCCCGCGGCCGAAATACGATTCGTGATGCTTCGGATCGAGTTTAAGCGCTTGCGTGAAGCATTTGATTCCCTCTTTGTAGAGGCCAAGTTCATCGAACGCGTTGCCCATGTTATGCCAGGCGGCAACATCGCGCGGATCCAGACGAATTGTTTCCCTGAAGCAATCGATGGCATCGTAAAACCGGCCTATGTTCGCGTACGAATTGCCCTTGTTGTACCAGCCGTGGCTGAAGTCTTCCTTGATCGCCAGCGACATGTCATAGCTCTCAATCGCCTTGCCGTACTGGCTCATCCGGTTGAGAATAATTCCTTTGTTATACCACGCAGTATGATTGAATGGATCGATCTCGATATGTTTTTCGTAGCAACGCAACGCCTCGGGGAGGTTATCGATCATATCGAAACAAAATCCGAGCTCGTACCACGCATCTTTGTTTTCAGGGTTCAACACATTAATCGAGCGGAGGATCGCAATTGCTTCGTCCCACCGCTCCATCTTTTGCATGGTGACGACTTTAGCAAAGAGGGCATCCTCATTGGTCGGTTCGTCTTGGAGTACGGCATCGAAGCACGCAAGAGCGTCTTCGTGGCGGCCGAGATTATCGAGCGTTACACCCCGGTTGATCACCAACTCGATATCGATGGGATTGAGATTGAGGGCTTTGTCGAAGCATTCAAGCGCATCAGAATAGCGTTGAAGGTTATTCAGGACTACGCCCTTTCGGAGCCAGGTATCAGCGCTGAAGGGAATATACTCCAGAAGGAGATTAACGAAGTGGAGGGCCTCATCAAATTTTTCCCGGTCGAAATAGAAGTTAACGATCTCTTCGAGAATTTCGATGTTCGTTCCGCCGCCGGCGCTTTTGAGGCGCTCTTTTAACTCCTCGATCTCGTCGTCGGAGTTCTTTTTCGGGCGGTTGCTTCGGCCCGGCTCGTCGTCGGTATTTTCAAAATCGAACGGATCCATTTGTCAGTTCATACGGTGAATCATTTTCATGCTACTCTCTGAACAAATATAAAGAAAAATAATTGCGTTTGTCAAGCGCTTCCGGGAATTTGTTGATGCAGAACATTATCCATGCATTGTTTTTTCCTTGAAAATCAAGTATATTTATTTCTTGCAGTCAATTGTGATAGCCCAAAATATCAATAATATACGGGCTCGCATCGCGGCGGCCTGTGCGAAGTGCGGCAGAAATCCTGAGGAGGTAACTCTCGTCGCTGTGACGAAAACGTTCCCCCTCGAATCGGTGCGGGAAGCAGTTGCCTCAGGGGCAAATGATTTTGGTGAGAATTATGTTCAGGAGTTTCGTTCAAAATACGAAGACCTGCGCGATGAGCAGATTCGCTGGCATTTCATCGGCCACCTCCAGCGAAATAAAGTAAGAGAGATTGTCGGCAAGACAGCATTTATCCATGCGGTCGATTCAATTCGGCTGGGCGAGGAAATTTCGAAACGCGCGGAATCGCTGAAGCAGACGGTCAACATTTTGGTTGAGGTAAATACCACGGATGAAGATTCAAAATTCGGCGTCAAGCCCGAAGACACAATCGCATTAGTGCATTCACTCGCAACTCTACCACATTTAAATGTTACCGGACTAATGACAATAGGATATTTTAAACCCGATCCGGAAGTATCGCGGCCGGTCTTTCGCCTGCTCAAGAATTTACAATCGGATCTCCGGAAAGAAGGCAGAATTCTCCCCCATCTCTCGATGGGAATGTCGAATGATTTTGAAATTGCGATCGAGGAAGGATCGACCATGGTGAGAATCGGCACGGCGATATTCGGTAAGCGCCTAAAAGTTGCGTAATCACATTGCAAGGATTTAGATATGGAAAACACACAAGAAGAACTTTCGGGCTCCGCTTCCGGCGACATTCGTTCGCACGAATTCAAGAAATCGTTTCGCGGCTATGACCCGGCCGAGGTGGAATCGTATTTGGATCAACTCGCAACCTCACTTGAAGATGCTCAGCGGCAGACCGACGTTTATCGAGAAAAAGTTAAGGAACTCGATAAGCAGTTAGCGACATTTCATTCCGTCGAAAATGTCCTTCAGCAGACGCTCGCACACGCTCAGGAAACGAGCGGAAGAACCGTGGAAAATGCCCGCAAGGAAGCGGAGATCATCTTGCACCAGGCCCAGCTAAAAGCATCGGAGATACTTGAACAATCCAGGACCGATCTTGCAAAAATCACCGAACGCATCGCCGTACTTGTTGCAAAGAAAGACTCGATCGTTTCTCGCCTAACACAAATGCTGAATTCGGAGCTAGATCTTGTAAAATCTCTCGGCCAAGATCCCGAACTGGCGCATCATCACCCGGGCTCATCGGAATCACGCGCGACAGAAAAATCGGACGTCGAAGATATTATCCGGGAAATGAAATGAACCCGTTCTACACGCAGCCCGACGTTCTCGAACAAGTGAACGATGCCGTTGCCTACATCCGCCGGGAAACGAAAATGGTGCCCGAAGTGGGTATAATCCTCGGCACGGGACTCGGCGGCTTGGTGAAAGAAGTCCGCAATCGTCTTGAACTGAAATACGAGGATATCCCACACTTCCCGGTTTCTACTGTTGAATCTCATACCGGCAAACTTATTTTTGGGAAGTTGGGGAATAAGAATGTTGTCGTAATGCAAGGACGCTTTCACAGTTACGAAGGCTACACCTTGCAGCAAGTAGTCTTTCCTGTCCGCGTTATGTCGAAGCGCATTGGGCTTGGCGCAAAGACGTTGCTTATTTCCAACGCCGCCGGCGGAATGAATCCGAATTTTCGGCGCGGAGACATCATGTTCCTCACCGATCATATTAATCTGCTCGGTGATAATCCTCTCATCGGCCCGAACCGCGAAGAGTTGGGGCAACGCTTCCCCGATATGTCAGAAGCATACGACAAGGCCTTGCTCGCGAAAGCAGAACAAATTGCTCTTGACTTGCAGTTGCGAGTCCACCGCGGTGTGATGATCGCGATGAAAGGACCCAGCTTAGAAACCCGCGCCGAGTACCGGTTCTTGCGCTCCATTGGCGGCGATACGGTTGGCATGTCCACCATTCCGGAAAACATTGCGGCAGTGCATCTCGGGATGAAAGTGTTTGCCGCTTCTATTGTTACCGATGAATGTTTCCCGGATTCGTTGAAGCCGCTCGACCTCAAAGAAGTCATCGCCGCCGCGAACGAAGCCGAGCCGAAACTGACAAAAATATTTACGGAGTTAGTGAAAAGAATCTAGTCATTGCGAGCACGAACGCGCGAGCGTTCACGAAGCAATCCCGTTGACAGTTTGCAAAACCGACCGAGATTGCTTCGCTTCGCTCGCAATGAC
>DATGFY010000409.1:0-4239 GCA_035308785.1 Bacteroidota bacterium
CTTGAGTCCCGGCTTCAGTTGGTTTTGTGTCTATGGAAGAAAAGATTCGAAGATTGCGCGCGAAGGGAGGCGTTACTTGCAGAATAGGGTCACGGAATTGCCCCCCCCTTTACCATTCTCTTCGTTCTTCAATTTGAAGAATCTTGCAATCAACGGAAGCGACATCTTCGCCCATCCGCCGAGCGGAGCTACGTTTTGGATCCATAATAATCGGCTGCCTCTCCACGTAGCATTCACACCGGCGTTTAGCTCCGATGTTCCCGTCGACAAAACCGACGGAGTAACTTTTCAGGTTTGGAACGGTTCAACAAAAATATTTGATAAGCACTGTAAACCCACAGACCGAGTCGAACCGGAAGTCCTCTCTGTCGAGCAGGGAGTGAATTCAGATTCCATCGGAATATCGTTCGTCACCACACCCGGACCCGCTAACAACTTCGAATACGATTGGGCAATCTGGAAGAACGTAAAATTTATCGAAGGGAATGGATATATTGATCCAAGCAAGATTTCAGATGAAGCGTTACGGAGAGCATGGGAGGATTACAACCCCGTGTTGATAGGAAAAAATTGAACTTTTTCAAAGGTCATATTTTATTACAATTGAAATGGGCTGTTTCCCGCCGCCCATATCATTATACCTCCGAAGAATGTCACTCAGATAATCTTTGTCGTGATGGTGGATATAGAGTTCTTTGAGGGAGAGTTCCATCGTTGCAGAAGGGATCACACGTGAAATGGAGTCTGCTGAAAGCACCAGCGCGTTACGAAGCGATGCGCGATACAGGGGAAATGCTTTCTTAAAGTAAGCATCCCAATTAGCGAGATCGACCCAACTCCCTCCCCATCGATACGTCGATAGAACCTGACTATCCATTTGTTTCATGCCGAGAGGGATGTTAACCTCAAGGGGAAACTTTGTCGCATCGCAACAAATGTCAATCGTTTTTTCACATCCCAACCAGCATGGGGGTTCCAGTTCGCTTCCGAATGCGATCCCTCCTGCGTTCGCTCGAATATAATCCATGGAGAAATTGTGATCGTAAGTCGGATCGTCATCGATCACAATGAGGTCAAATCCTTTGACTTGTCTTCCAAAACCATACGTTCCGCGCGTCGCGGACGCTGCATCCCAAGCTGAACCATATTGCGCCATTACCCGCCCTCCTCCCTCGTGCACGCGATCTCGAATTTCTCCCATGAAGCCGGCTAACGCCCATTCGCGATACGCCATAAAATCGAGGTATGCCTGCGGTGCCTTGCCGCGCGGAGGCGGGGGCTGGCCATCCAGGATTTGGATCTCGCTATAATCGTTGAACCGGGACGATCGCCCCCATGCATCGGAAACGCGCTCCGGTTTCCCGTATTGTAATTTCAACCACTGCCTGAACCCATCAAGTGCATCAGAGGATACATCGCAGAACTGTGGCGTGCCAAGCAACGGATACTCGTTTTCATCGGATTGGGTAAAAGTAAAGGAATAGAATAGAATTTTATTTCCATACCGCGACCGAAATTCGCGCACAACATCCGAAACATAGTCAAGCATAAGCGTGCGGACGGCGGGCTTCTCAAATCGCGGAATTTTTATTTGACGATTATTGGTCGTGGAAAACATGAGATCCTTACCCTGATTATTCCGGTAAAACATGATATCATCGGGTCCGATGAACGGGGGAAGGACTGCCTGGGGCCCGGAGTTCAAGGAATCGTAATCGAATTTACCGGCAAAGTTCATACATAAAATGAGGTCCATGCCGGCAGAATCAATGGCATAGTCGAGCCGCTTAAAGTAAAGGGAAAAATCGAATTTACCGGGAGATGGTTCTGTTTTAATATCGATAAGAGAGGGCGCACACGCGACACATTTCATCCCCCAGTGTCCCCAAACCCTGAGCGTGGTAATTCCATACGTCTTCATCGAATCGATATACTCGCGGAACAATTTTTCATTCTGAAACTGTCCCGACAAATCTTTGATGCTATTTACGAAGAGGCGATGATTGGTTTGTTCCTGAGCCGAAATCTTCGCGGGCAAGACGGTGATTGCAAACAATAGCGCGATGAATAGGTTGAATAAACTTCTTAACGAATTCATTTCTTTACCCTTTCATAGACTGCCAGGATCTCCGTACAGTTTTCTTCGATCGTTTTTACTTTCGGTGCGCGGAATGCCATCTCGGCGATTAGTTCACGTCGTTCGAGCAACCGATTCATCGTATTCTTCAAGTCCTCAGCATCCCCCATCCTGAAATGCAAGCCGTTGACTCCGTCTTGAATGAGTTCTGCCATCCCTCCAATGCCGGAGACGATGAGTGGTATATGTGCCATAAACGCTTCGTGAATCGTCAACGGAGAGTTTTCGTACCAGATTGAGGGAACAACGAGCACATCGATGCCGGCGAGCACTTCGGCAATACGGGAATTTGCATACTCACCGTGAAGATGAATGACCGGATTCTTGACTAAGCCGTTCAAATACTCGCCGTAATTGTTCACGCCATCATAGCCGATGTCCTTTCCCCAGATGTGGAGTTCGGCGCGAGGATCGGTGATGCCATTAAACGCATCGATCAACACGTGGATGCCCTTGGTAGGGATGAGCGAACCGACATACCCGAAACGAATTTTCTCGGAATGGATTTTTTGAACGTTCGTGAACGGCTTTAGATCGAATCCATTATCGCTGAAGACCATTTTGGATTCAGAAATGCCAAATTCTTTGAATTTACCGATGAGAAATTGGGACGGCGATATGAACAAATCGACCATATTGCACATTTCGTGAATATGGCGTTTACGCTCGCGAATCTGTGCAAGACCCTTTCGCTGGCGTGAAAAGAATTGGCGGGCGGAGAAACGGCTCATCGCGCGTTTCGCGGAGTTAATAATACTTTCGCGGTTAGAAAATTTGGGAGGCAGCTTGGAAAGCAGCTCGGTGACTTTTTTTGCGCCGCCCTCGATCTCCAATTGATATGCCATGCACTGGACGCAACTGACATCATCTTGCTCCTCGGAAAGGGTAAGATCGCGTTTGACGAATTGGCCACGCGGACAGATAAGCCAGTAATCGTGCAGCGTAAAAACAACCGGGATTTTTCTCTTTTTTGCTTCGTGAACGCATGTTGTCGAAAGGCAAGTAACATGCTGGAAATGAACCACATCGGGCCGTATTTCATCGAGAAATTTTCCGAACCTCGCGGCAATTTCATCGTTGCGGTAGGTATCTTCAAACGATTTGAAATTGCGAAACGTATTATTGATTGTCCAAATGCCGAGGCCTTCATACTTCCCGCGCTGAACATCGTATTCCGGCCGGTTAGCATCGGCGACACGGTACGCAACGAAAAGTTCATGGTGCTTTGCAAGTTCTTTAGAGAGGTTGAATGTATATATTTCTGAACCCGCTTGACTTATCGGAGGAAACGTATGAATCACCTGCAGGATTTTCATGACCGTTACACGCCCACAGTCGATTCTAATGCCCGGGATTCAACCTGATCGCGCGCTCCTTTGTACTGCCCGTACACACTTGCGACGGAGAGAAATGGAATGCGGAACAGCATCGCGAGAGCCCGTAGGCGGTTGGGTTCATTATTCCAAACATATCTGCTATCGGAAACGATATTTCCCCAAATGAATTTTAGGACGTGTTGCATCGTGGGAACGGTTTGGAGGCCAAAGAGTTCGTTCAGTTTTCGGTGACAGATATAGGTGCGTTTGAACTCGTAAAGTGAAGATCGGTTGTGGGAATGGACAACGCCTGCCTCCGGCGCATAAACGATTTTGAGTCCGGCGAAGAGCGCGTTCCGGGAGAAATACAAGTCTTCGGCAAATTGCGTTTTCGGAAAAGGAAATTGCTGCCATACACTCTTCCGAATGCACGAACACACGTCATCGAAAACACAGAAAAGATATTTATCCATCGGCGAGAGAGAATCGTAATGACTCCGGTCATTCAATCGATGAATGTCTTTTTCACTGCGAGCAGTGACCCAGCCATTGAGATTCCGCTTCGTCAACACGTCGGCATCTTCGCGAGGAATTTGGCGGCAAAATACTCCTGCAACCTGATCATCATCGAAATTCTTCACCATCGATTCGAGCCAATGCTCGTTCAATGGCGCCGCATCCTGGACAGTCATAATGAGGAGTTTCCCACGTGCCTGCATTGCAGCAAGGTTCCGTGTGAGGCCGTGATTGAAATCGGCAGGCGCGATGCGGATAACGCGCACGTCG
>DATGFY010000410.1:0-2513 GCA_035308785.1 Bacteroidota bacterium
CTAAAAGAGGGACACTCGTTCCAAGCCTTTGCTCAGACCAGCTCGTTCCGCCATTGGTCGTTTTTATAAACAAACCTGAGTCTCCCACCGCAAAACCGGTCGTAGATGAAAGAAATTGCATTGCGCCCAGCGAGAGAAATAGATCGGAGGGACTTTGATCGACCCACGTCGTTCCGGCGTCTGTGGTTTTCATCAGCAGTCCCTGTCCACCGCAAATCCACCCTGTGGTAGAACTGGTAAAGCTCATTCCATACACGCTATTGTAGTACGGAAATTCAAGATCGGTCCACGTGATTCCTCCATCCGAGGTTCTCAACACGATGCCGTCGTCGCCCGCGGCCCATCCAGTCGTTGGCGACATAAATTGCACCGCCCAGTACGAATCGGTATCCGCATCAACGTTCGCCTCAACTAGCCACGTTGCTCCTGCATTCGATGAACGGATGATAGTGCCATAATCGCCAACCGCCACCAGCGTATCGCCATTGACGGCCTCAATCGCGTTCAGATTGTTTCCCTGAGGAAGCGGCGACACCATTTGCCACGACGTGCCTTGCCCAAACGAGGCAGAGAAGATTCCTAGTACGAAAAGTATTCCAATAAAAAGCCGATGCACGCGCAATTCTACTCCTAAATAAAAAATAAATTCGAACGATTTATAGTGCTTGCGGGGTTTCAATGTGCGGAAAGATCCTGAGAATTTTGTAAACGAGACGGTAGCCCTCGCCAAGATAGTGTGTCACCCTCTGAGGCGGTCAATACTCGCTCATATCGCATCTTCTAATAAATCCGCTCCATTTATCATACGAAGAAAAATATCGGATTTCAAGTGTTTTGCAAACGAAAAAAGGCCCCTTTTGAAGCCTAACACCAATAAAATCATGAAATTTGAGGGAACTGATTCACGCCGAAATGATCCGGAGATTAACTCTTGGCGATCGGAGTGCCTGAGTGGATAATTCTGAAAAGAAGAGTCGTCATTGCAATATTCTTATCCCCACCCGACGATTTTAGCAAGATATCAGTCTCTTCGAGTGCCATGCATGCGTGCTCCAGTTCCTCGCCGGAATACTTTCGAGCTGCTTGCGTGTATCCTTCGATTGCTGAATTGAAGGTCGGAGGTAGATTAAGAAACGAGGCAATCTCCACGTTCGGCTTCCCTTGACGAACCATCTCCTGCAGCACCCATACCTTTTGGATATACGACGCGAGGCCCGCAACGAGGCCATTCGGCGATTCGCCGCGACCCGTCAACTCTTCCATGATTGCCACCGCCCTCCCGATATTCTTTTCTCCTACGGCATTCTGCAACGCGAACACATTGTTCTCTTTCGATATGCCGACGATTTCACTGACATCGTCTTCTTCAATTTTTTTTCGTTCGCCTGCGTACAAAATGAGCTTATCAATCTCGTTGCTTAGTTCGCGCAGCGACCTGTCGGAACGCGCGAGGAAAAGATCGACTGCTTCGGGGGAAATCGAGCGGCTTCGTTCTTCGAACCGTTGTTGAATCCAGCTTCGCACGCCGCGGGTATCGTATTCTCGGAAGCGCGGGAAATGGTATGAATTCTCTCGGAGGGTTTTGTAAATCTTCAACCGGAAATCAGTTGCCGCCGCGATAAGCAACAAGACCGTCGTCGGCGATGGATGTTCAATATAACTTGCAAGTTCCTCTTTGTCCGCAAGCTTTTCAAATTCTTTCACAACCACCACGCGTCGTTCGGCCATCATTGGAAACATCGCTGCGTTGGAGGCAATCGCCTTCGCCTCGGTCTCGCCTCCCCACAAGACGTCGAAGTTAAAACTCTTGCTCCCTTCTTCGAGGGCTCCGCTCAAAAGAAGATCGACATATTCTTCAATCAGGAAATCCTCGTCGCCGTGGAATAAATACACCGGCGCGAACTGCTTCTTCTTCAGCGCTGCGCGCAGCCCCGGGAGTTTATCTTCTTCCTTCTTTGCCATTGGTTTGTTGAAGGTTTCGTTTGCTGCACAACAAGAAGTTTGTCATTCTGAGCACGAACGCGAAAGCGTTCACGAAGAATCCCCCACCTCTCGTAAGAGAAAAAGGTCTGAGATTCTTCGTCGCTTCCACCACACACTGACCTGCGCGGCGTTCTTACTTCTCCATCCGAACGCTCTTCACCAACACATCGCTCAGCGGCTGCTGCGATTGTGGATTCGTAGGAACTTTGCCGATTGCGCTTACAACATCCATGCCCTTGGTGACTTTTCCAAAAATAGTGTAATTATTCGGCAGTTTAACGTCTTGCAAGCAAATGAAGAACTGGCTCGTATTGGTATTCGGCCCGGCGTTCGCCATCGCAACAACGCCCGCTTTGTATCCGTCCTTGTAGCTCTGCGTCATCGGATTCAATTCGTCTGCGAACGGAGTTCCCCAGATGCTTTGTCCGCCGGTGCCCCACTGCGCCTTAAGGGCAACGTCCTTCGATTTATCGTCCCCGGTCTGAATCACAAATCCCGGCACTACGCGATGTACGCGCACGCCATCGAAG
>DATGFY010000411.1:0-2423 GCA_035308785.1 Bacteroidota bacterium
TTACGCTGCTGCCATCGAATATCAATCTCGTCGGCGCCGAGGTGGAGTTGGTCGATGTCGCAAATCGTGAACATGCATTGAAATCGCTGGTAGAAAAAGTCCGCGGCGACTATGATTTTATCTTCCTTGATTCTCCCCCTTCCCTGTCGCTGCTTACCCTTAACGGTTTGGTGGCTGCGGATTCCGTGCTCATCCCGGTGCAGTGCGAATATTACGCGCTCGAAGGACTGGGCCAGCTTTTGAATACCATCAGCATGATCCAGCAGAGCTTGAACCCCTCACTTGTCATTGAGGGCGTCTTGATGACGATGTACGACAGCCGGCTGCGCCTTTCGAATCAGATCATCGAAGATGTGAAGAAATATTTCGGCGAGAAGGTTTATCGGACGATCATTACACGAAACGTGCGTTTAAGCGAATCGCCCAGTTTCGGCAAACCGGTATTGCTCTACGACGCGATATCTTCCGGCGCGAAGAATTACATGGAGTTGGGAAAAGAATTTTTATCGCACCAGCAAGCACGGAAGGCGGCCTCCGCATGAGCAAAGTCAAAGGCGGTCTCGGCAAAGGACTCTCGGCACTCATCCGGCCGGCAGAAGAACCGATCGGCGCTCCGCCACAGTCCGCTCCTCCGGACGATCGCCCGATCGAACAGTCGGTTTCGGCTTCGCCCACCGCGGGCACAATCACGCATCTCGAGTTATCCCGGATCCGGCCTAACCCGTTGCAGCCCCGCGCCGATTTCGATCAAGGTTCGCTCGACGAACTGAAGCAATCGATTCGTGAAAAAGGAGTTATTCAGGCCGTCACCGTTCGCAAGGCAAGCGACGGAATGTATGAACTGATTTCCGGCGAACGCCGAGTGCGCGCTTCCAACGAGCTTGGATTGGCGAACATTCCCGCATATGTCATCGAAGTTACCAGCGACGCAGAGATGCTCGAACTTGCCTTGGTCGAAAACCTCCAGCGCGAACACCTCAATCCTATTGAAATCGCTATTTCCTACCAACGTCTCTCGTCCGATATCGGACTTTCAGCCGAAGAGATTGCGAAGAAAGTAAGCAAGGACCGATCGACGGTCGTGAATTTCCTCCGCTTGCTGAAACTGCCTGAACAGATCAAGACCGCAGTCCGGAGAGGAAAACTTTCCACCGGCCATGCTCGCGCCCTTCTGGGAATTACCGATGAGGCAATTCAGTTGAAAATCTTCGAGCGGGTCATGAAAAACGACCTCAGCGTTCGGCAGGTAGAAACTCTTGCGCGTGATTTGGGAAAACCCGATCAACCGAAACGCATTACGATTCCGAAACCAAACGACAGCGCGGTGAATACCATCGAGAGCAAAATCCGCCAGATTCTCGCAACCAAAGTAAAGGTCAATATTAGTACCGATGGCAAGGGCGAGATTACCATTGAGTTTTACTCCGCGGACGATTTAGGAAGAATTTTTGATTTGCTGTCGATGATTCGGAGTTGAAATAAATCTAAGTTGAAGATCGTCTTGCCGTCCGCCCGCGGCGGATTGTTTCGGCAACTGTCTTTAATCAGACCCTGAAACAAGTTCAGGGTGACGTTGATTTGAGCGATTTAGCACATAAATAAACATTATCCACTAAATCATCCATGCAAAAAACAATCTTACTCACCAAAAACGCCCCCGCTCCCATCGGCCCGTACAGCCAGGGAATTGCCACTGAAGGAAAATTGTTCTTTACGGCAGGCCAAGTACCCATCAATCCGGCGACGGGACAAATTATCGATGGCGATATTAAGGCACAGACGCGGCAAGCGCTGAATAACGTGAAAGCCATTCTGGAAGCAGGCGGCGTTTCGCTTAAGGCGGTTGTAAAGACAACGGTTTTTTTGAAAGACATGAATGAGTTTGGAGCGATGAACGAAGTCTATGGGGAGTTTTTTACCGAACTCCCTCCCGCGCGAACGACCGTTGAGGTTGCGCGCCTCCCGAAAGATGTACGAATCGAAATCGAGGCGATTGCTGTCGGATAGCGGAATCTAGACTTCTCCAAATAGTCATACTTTGTTGAAAGTAACTCACCCCCTTCCCCTCTCTTTCGAAGAGAGGGGGGCACTGATTCTTATGTTTCGTCTTTTGCCTATATTGCTTTTCGTTTCTACTCTCTCCTATTCTCAAACAGACAGTACGAAATCCACTCCGGCAGACACCACTCGCACATCGGTTGCTCCGTCTCAACTCGGCCCCCGAATCGAAACGAATTCGGATACGCAGGTAAAGGATGCCGGCACGGGATTTCATAATACCAAAGATCCGTGGCTTGCGTTCGGCCTCTCTGCTGTGGTCCCGGGAGCCGGCCAAATTTACAATCACAATTATTGGAAAGCGCCGGTAATCTGGGGCCTTACGGGGTTCTGCATCGGGCAATGGCTATACGAGAATCGGGAAT
>DATGFY010000412.1:0-9131 GCA_035308785.1 Bacteroidota bacterium
TCGTACCACTTCGCACCGTCGATATCGGCGGCTTCATACAGCTCATGCGGGATGCTTTGCAAGGCGCCAAGCGCAACAACCATCATGAACGGATATCCCAGCCAAACGTTTGTGAGGATGCAGGCGATAAACGCCTCAGTTGGATTCTTGAGCCATTCGATTGCCGGCATGTGCATATACCGCGTGAGCACCTGATTGATCGAACCGTATTCGTAATTGAACATCCCCCGCCACGTCAATGCCACAATGTATTGGGGAATTGCCCACGGGAGTATGAGGAGTGTCCGGTAGATCGATTTCCCCTTGATGCTTTGATTGAGAAGGATCGCCAAAAAGACACCGATGACCACATGAAAGACGATGTTCGTCCCTGTCCAGATAATCGTCTTAAGAAAAATCGTGTAAAAGTTCGGCTCGGTGGGTTCCGTGAATACCTTGATATATTGCGTTAGTCCTACGAGATGCCAATCCTGAATGTGGCGGAGGTTCATATTCGAGAACGAAATAACCACATTGTACAGGAATGGAAAGAACACCACGCCGAACAGAATGACAAATGCCGGCATAACGAAGAAGAATGTGAAGAACTTATTGCCTTTATTCATGCAGAGGTCAGGCTTACTCGTTCATCTCGGCAATTTTTTGTTCAGCCAGCTTCTGCATGTCGCGCGCAGCGGCTTCAGCAGTTTTGGAGCCGCCTAACACGGCTTGATAATTAGGCCGCATGGCGTCCCAAATCGCGCGGAGTTCCGGCACAACAGGCATCGCCCTGCCGAGATCAATCTGACGGCGAGAGTTCATCATGATTGCGTTTGTTTGAATGTACGGATCGGAATACAACTCTACTCTTGTCGGCATCGTATTGATAATCTTGGCGCATTCCAACTGATTTTCCGGAGTATTAACGAATTTAAGAAACTCCAGCACAATCGCCATTTTTTCCGGGGGGACGTTTGAATTGATCGAGTAACCTTTTGGCGAAACCATCGGCGAACACCAGAGACCGGTCTTGGTAATCTTCGGAAGCGGAGTAATTCCGATATCGAGACCTGCATTGGTATAGCCCGACCACGACCAATCGCCGTTCACGATCATCGCTGCCTTGCCGTCTTTGAACATTGCCTCAGCGATATTGTAATCGGATTCCGCCGGAATAATCTTATACTTATCGCGCAGATCTTTGATAAAGTTCAAGCCGTCGATGTTTGCCTGAGTATTTAATGTAGGAACGCCGTTATCGTCCATCACCCACCCGCCGAAACCGCTCATGAATGGAACGTAGAAGAATGGTTCGGTGTAGTTCCACACAAGGCCGTACCGATCCGGCTTGCCGTCGCCATTCGTATCGACCGTAAGCGATTGTGCAAGCGCAATCAATTCGGAATCGGTTTCCGGCGGCTTGGTGACAAGTTTCTTATTATAGACAAGCGTGAGGTGATTCCCGAGTTTATCGGCAAGTTGATAGAGATGCCCCTTGTACCATGTCAGCGCTTTGGGATTGAAGCATCGGAGGTAGGAACTATCGAACAAACTCTCCATAGGCTTGATGATGCCCATAACCTGAAACGGCCCAACCTGATCCGACGGTCCATAGACAAGATCGGGGCCCTGTCCTGCGATCGCAGCAACGATATAACCAGAGCGAAGTTCTTCCGTCTCCTTATAAATTGCCTCAACTCGAGTGCCGGGATGAAGCGCCATGAACTTCTTCATCTGCCCTTCCAGCACCTGCCGCTCTTCTACTCTCATCTGATGCCAGATGACGATGCGGTTGAGGTCTTCCTTGTGCGCGCAGGAGGAGAGGGAAAGCGCTAAAATCATCCGCACCACGAGAGGAAGCACCAAGCGCCAAGCGCCAATCCGCCTTTGGCGGACCAATAAATATTTAACTTTCAATAACAAAAAAAGCAAGAAATGAATAGAAATAATATGATTCTTTATTTTACAAGCACCAATTTCTTCGTCGCCGTAAACGAGGCGGTTGTTAAGCGATAGAAATAGACGCCGCTCGGTTGACGACTTGCATCCCATACTACCCGATGATCGCCTGAGGTTTGCACGCTGTTAACCAAGGTCGCCACCTCCCTGCCGAGGACGTCGTAAATCTTCAATGTTGCTAACGTCCGCTCTTTTAGTGAGTACTGAATTTGCGTCGATGGATTGAACGGATTAGGATAATTTTGCTCGAGAGAATACGTCAGCGGATGCGACGATGGATTATTCTTCACGCCGGTCAATAACGGCATCTCGAGCGTATGCGTCGTATCGGAAAGGATGAGCACAGCGGAACCGAATGCTGGCAATGTTACCGATAATGATGCTGTTCCCGAACTGAAAACCACATTGTAGGTCGTATCATTATAGAGATCGCTGGCGTAATACGTTTTGCCATCCTGTGCGCCGCCCGGGAGAAAGACATTCGGCGTGCCGCCGGTTCCGGTGAGTGTAATTGTTGCCGATTGCGGGCCGCTGCCGAAGTTCGCGATCATGATCCCATTGAGATTCGCCATCGGCCGGATGTATGCGAGAACGTAGCCATTCCCTGTTCCGACATTCGTTTGCGTCTGCGACCAGAACGGGCCGAACTGCTTCCGAATCTGCGCGAGTTTCTGGTAATGCGGGGTGAGCAATGGTTTGCCGGCACTGTTCCAGTTAATAACACCGCGCCGCCGCTGATCGAAATCGGATATCCCGGCACCCCAACCAACTTCCTGTCCCGAATACACGAGCGGCAACCCAACCGAAAGGTTTACAACAGTTGAGGTCGGCATTTCTTTCGAATAGTTATCGCCATAAACGTGGATGATCCTTTCCTCATCCTGATCTTCCAAGAATCGGAGGAAATACGAATTTGTTCCGGGCAAATATCCCATGGCCGGACCGGAGCCGTTCAAGATATTCTGATTGAGCGTGGCAGTCGCCGGAATTGAGTTGTTGTACACCGGCTGAATCCCGTTAAAGATCAGGTTCCAATCATACGCGGCATCCACTCCGCCGCTGTGATCGGCATAATTCACTTCTGTCCCCCCGCCGGTTCCGGAGGTTTCGCCGAGGAGCAAAATGTCGGGACGAATGTGTTTCAATGCGGCCCGGACCGGATCGCCCATTTCATTCTCGCCGCCGTTGCCGCCGTTCGCGCGGTCGTGTGGACCCCAATAGGAATCCATGCGGTAGCCGTCGATGCCCATATACTGCACCCACCATTTGTACACATTCGTCATGTACGCTCGTGCATCGATATCTGACCAATTATAATTCAAGAGAGCGTCACTGTATCCGGAGTAATAGACGAAGAGCGAATCCGACGTGTATTCCTCAGGCGTAACGTTTGGGTGATAATTCGGGTTTGTGATTTTCGTGTGTTGGTAGAAACCCCAGTACGCGGAGTTCTGCCGGAACAAGCGGATGTCGTTCACAAAGGGATGGCTTGAACTCGTATGGTTTGGAGTGACGTCGAGTATGACCTTGATCCCGCGGGCATGCGCCTGCGCAACAAAATTTTGGAAATCAGCATTCGTGCCATATTCGGGCGCGACATTGTAGAAATCGGTGATGTCGTATCCCGTGCCGCTTCCGTTATTCATCGGGTAGGCATTCTTCATCACGGGCATTACCCAAATGATATTGTAGCCCATATTCTTGATGTAATCCAAATACGGCAGGGCGGCATTGATCGTCCCCGCGCTTGTCATCGATTTGAAGAACATCAGGTACATTCTTCCCTGGTTCACCCACGTAGGGTTCGAGGCAAGGGTCGGCACGGAGACTGAACCGTTCGGTTCGACGATAAAATAATTGCGCGTGGTAT
Source organism: Bacteroidota bacterium (assembly GCA_035308785.1). Lineage (GTDB taxonomy): Bacteria > Bacteroidota > Ignavibacteria > UBA10030 > SZUA-254 > DATGFY01. Next base: position 3,809 of record DATGFY010000412.1, read on the forward strand.
CTTTATTGCCATCGGGATCCGAAACGATCAATCCGAAATAATACTCGCCGGGAACCGATGGCTTCGCAATGTTAATCGAGCTGTTCGTCGATCCGTTTACGCCCGTCACCGCAGATGGATTCGATGAATCGACGCTCCATGAATACGTAAGGAGAGCAGTTTGACCTGTATCGGGATCGGTGCTCGATGTCGCGCTTAATGTGACCGTTCCACTGGACGGGAAGAACGCTAGGACCGCGGTCGGTGCATGGTTTACGATCTTCGTTATAGTAATTGGCGATGAAAACGCACTTGCCCCCGACGAATCGGCGACACCCTTTAAGACGTTGCTTCCATCGACGAGAGGAATGTCATACGAAAACGCCCCACCGGAAGCGGTCACAGCAAAGGTATCGACCCCATTACGGATAATCTTCAAGGAATGAATCGAAGTATCGGATACGCTTCCGTTTATGATCCAATCCGTTTTCAGAGTTGCAAAAGGTGCACGGTTTAACAACTGAATGAATCCCGCTTGCACGTAAAAGCTTGCAGTATCAGAGTATGTATGGCCATCAAGGGTGCCGGCAGTGAACCGCAGAGTATGAGTCCCGTTCGTAAGGATATTCGGCGAGACGAACGAGAAAAGCCGCGAGGTAGAATCGAAATATACACCAAGGTTCGTGTATGTCGTTGTGTCGATCTTCAAAATGAACATTGATGTATCGATCTGCGTGGAAAGAGCAGGCATTGCATAGGCCGATATGACCGGAGTGCTCGTGGCCACCGCACCGGAACGGCTGTTGGGGAGCAAGTAACTTATCGTCGGGTTTGTGACGTACACATACGAATTGCCGTTGTCGGCACCGTTCATCCTCGGATTAAGAGGATCGCTCGTCCAACACGTATTGCAGCCATTTTCATTGAACTTATATTGGTACGCGCCCGGGACTCCTCCGCCTGGATCTCCGCCGACCTGCAACCGTTCCCACCGGTACCATAGTCCGTTTACCGCATCGTGTGTCATATTCCACAATGGGCCAGGATAGATCACTCCGCTATTGTTATTTGCCCAACCGTTGAATTCGCCCGGAAGATAAACGTTAGAATCGTTATTCTTCGTCTTGAAATAGAAATAGACATCCACGCTATCGGCAGCATGAACGGCCTGCACAGTCATCAAAACCAGAATCAACGCATATACTCGTTTCATAGCAAAGTCCATTTCACCAAAGTAAGAAAAATTGCACAGTTAAAGTTATTGTTATTGCAGATGAAAATCAATCAGCGGCGCATTTCCCGCACCGCAGGCACAAGAACGGCGGCTGAATGCGCCCCGAGAGACAACCCTTCAATGCTATCGGCGCGAACATTGTATTCCTTATCATCGACAAGATTAATCCACTTCGTCGGGAAAGTTGATTTGATCGCAAGTGAATAGTTGTTCTGTTGCGCACTGCCATTGATGACTACGAGCGCTTGCGCACTATCGGATGCGCGCCAGTAGCCGACGGAATTTGTTGCGCTATCTACAAACGCCGTCGAATATGATCCGTTCCGAAATACGTCGTAGGTCTTCCGAATCTTAATCATCCGTTGGTACCAATGAAAGAGATCCATGTTCCACTGTTGTTGGTCCCAGATCATCGTTTTGCGGCAATCCGGATCCTTCCCTCCCGTCATGCCGATTTCATCGCCGTAATAAATCATCGGCGCGCCGGGATAGGTCATTTGCACGAGCACGGCGGTTTTGAGTTTGTCGATATCGCCTTTGCAGAGCGTGAGAAACCTTTCGGTATCATGGCTGCCAATGAGATTTTGGAGAACTTCAACGACGGCGGGTGCGTACCGATGCTGCTGATCGACGAGGATCGAATCGAACTGGCGGGCGTTGCGGTTTTCCAGCGCAACATAACCGACAAGCGATCCGCGAAACGGATAATTCATCACAGCATCGAACTCATCGCCGGCAAGCCAAGCAGACGCATCGGTCCAAATTTCACCGATGATAAATGCGTTCGGATTTTCCTTCTTGACGACTGTGCGCCAGTTGTTCCAAAAATCGTGTGAGATCTGCTCGGCCGCATCTACGCGCCAGCCATCGATACCCGCTTCAGTCCAGTGTTTAGTCACGTTGAATAAGTACGTCCGAACGGCAGGAGTATCCGTCATTAATTTGGGCAAATCTCCGTGCCCCCACCAACCATCGTAGTTGGGCTTGTCCGAACCAGAGACCGGATAGCTATGGACATTATACCATGAGGTGTACTGCGAGTTTTTGCCGTTCTTTTTCAGATCGTCGAAGGCAAAAAACTTCACACTTGTATGATTGAAGACGCCATCGATAACGACGCGCAATCCTCTCTTGTGACATTCATCGATCAAGCGATGGAAGAGTTTTTCATCGCCGAAGTGCGGATCGATTTTCAAATAATCAATTGTTTGGTACTTATGGTTCGTCGGCGATTCGAAGATCGGCGTCATGTAAATGGCGTTGATACCGAGCGTTTGCAGGTAATCGAGATGATCGATGATTCCTTGCAGGTCGCCGCCGAAGTAATTGTTGTACATCGGTTTCCCGCCCCACGGCTGAACATCCGGCGGATCGTTGGTTGTATCGCCATTGGCGAATCGTTCCGGGAAGATCTGATAGAAGATCGCATCACGCGCCCAACTCGGCTCCTGGACTTGTTGGCCGAGGCAGACGGTGATAAAGACTCCCCCACACACCGCTATCTGGACGAGCAACCTCATGGAATCACCTTTTGTTTCGGCGGTTCCATATCGATCCAATCGATCGACGGCTCGACGAAGGGAACGCCGAGCATCCTTCCGCCGAAGCCGAGAACGCGAAAGGTCATCATCGGAATATTCGATACCGGCAATTGCTTCAACCGATCGCCGTAGATATCGTACCCCAATGATTTTGACGACTGCGCAAGGACGAGATCGATAAGATGTTTTTGCCTGCGAGCCAACAGTGTCTTCCGCGCACCCTCAATTGTTGTTGTGTCCTTCTCCCGGAGGCGTATCTCTTTCGTAACAAGTTCGAAATACAGAAAGCCGTTTTCCACAGCCAGCGGACCGTATCGATCTCCAATAGCCATCTTCTCTGCAATTTGACCTACCGGCTGGCGGTCCTCAACAGAAAAGAACTCCGATTCGCCGTTTTCCCGTTTCGCAATGGGGTCGTTGGAATATTGTTGAATGACATCCGGAAACGCTGCGCCGGATTCCAGCGCGCTGAGCGCCGCCTGCATGTCTTCGCGGCTGCGGGTGCGCAGTTCGCGAATTTTCACAAACTCGAGACTGTCGGATTGCTTCAAGGTTTTCATATACGCAGTCACGTCAGAATCCGGAACGTTGACCTGACGTCGAACATATTCTTTCATAAGGCCCGAAAGATAGTATGAAGACCACAAATCGAGCTGGACTTTGACGCCGGCCGCGGTATCGAGTCCGCGGCGCAGCGCTTCGCGCGCGAGCAGTTCTTGCTGCACCCATACCTTTAACTGGGTGTTGAGCCGTGCGCCGGTGCGGCGAATGCCTGCGCTATCGATAGTGAATCCTGTTGCCTGCAGCCGGTCTATCACTTGCCCGATTGTCCAAAAGGTATCGGCAATAACGGAGATAGTATCGTTGAGCGATTTCGACAAGCCTTTTTTCAGATTCTCCCCCATTGCGTCCGTGATCGCGAGACGATCAGACGGAACTTGATTGAGATACTCCTGTTCCAATGCCCTGCCCAGGAGCTTGAACGATGAAGGAACTGAATACCCCTTCTTATCCTTAAGAAAATCGGAAACAAATACATTCAACCGGACTCGCTCCTTGCGTTCACGCAAAGTAGATTCAACGCGATCATGAAGCACGGCAGGCTGAAGACTGAGGAAATACGCGCTCCGTTGTTCACGTTCGATGGTAAAGACGTAAAACCCATCTCCGGATTGGATCACGGGCGACACCTGGCCACGCTTCAACGCATAAGCCGCTTTTTCGATTGCCGGATCTGCATCGCCGAATATCACCGTGGCCGTATCGCGTGTAATACTCATAGAGGAATCGATTTCGAGCTTATCAAAATCTGCAGCACTCTTTATCTGCTTCCGCAAGAACTCAAGCTCGTCTCTATTCTCGGAGTAGAGATACGAGACAAGCAGTTGCCGGTAGGCATCTGCAATGCCGATTTTGATTTCAGCAGGCGTCACAGTAACCTTTTTGACAATTTCCTCACGGTACAATGCATCGCGAGCGAGCGCTTTGCGCACATCGAGCATTGCGACCCTGTAGATGGAATCCGTATCGAAGTGCCTTGCCTCGGCGTCTTGCGCCAGGAGTTTTTCCGCAATGATCGAATAGAGAAGCTCCAGTTTCTCTTCCTGCAGTTTCGACGTTCGATGGCGGTACAACGTTGGCAGCATCTCGAATCGATCCCGGAATTCCTTCTCGGTAATGAACACGCCGCCGGCGCGAGCGATCACCGGCTCAGACGTTGTTTTGGATTGCGCCAAGCAAATCGGTGTCGATGCGACAATACATACCGCAACGATGAGAAATCGCGCAGTCATTCCGCAAAAATAAAACGGGCGAATCCCGTTATACGCAGATTCGCCCATTAGAGAGCAACGTTCAAAATAATATTCACCGGGGAGATGTCATCCAAGAAATAACGAGGAAGAATCTCCGACCGTTGCCGTATTGGAACAGCCGGAGATTCTTCGCTCAGAATGACGAACAATGATTACTTAATCAACGTCATTTTCTTCGTGCTCACGAAATTATCAGCGGTAATACGATAGAAGTAGATACCGCTCGACAGTTGTGACGCATCGAAGGTAACTTCATGTACGCCCGCGTTCTGCTTTTCGTTCACGAGAGTGACAAGTTCCTGTCCGATAACGTTATACACTTTCAACGTAACGACCGATCCCTTTTGAATCGAATACTGCAGCTTCGTCGTCGGGTTGAAGGGGTTCGGATAGTTCTGATGCAACGCATAGGTGAACGGCGCATTCTTCGGCGTCTTCACTCCCTGCGGCGTCTGCGGCATTTCGGTGTCGAAATTCCATGCCGCAAAGTACGTGGGGTTTATGCTGCCGAACTGTGACGCGATCGTATACGTCGCGCTGGCATCGCTGAAGTTCGCGAGATGGTTAAGACCGTATCCACCTTTTCCGGGTTCATTGTCCGCTCCGCCAACGCCAAATTTGAAGACCTGGCCGAGCGCGGTTCCGATTGGATAGATCACCGTGTGCGAGTAGATAGAATCATGCGCATGAAGATCGCCATGGGTTCCATCATCGAACAACATATTCTGCGCGGAATCAAGCAGCGCCGGACCCCA
>DATGFY010000413.1:0-4364 GCA_035308785.1 Bacteroidota bacterium
TGCAGCGATCAAATCATCTGCCGAATTTCCTTTCTTAATGCAATCGGATGCAACCTGTCCGGCTTTGTCGTATTTTTCTGCCTTTACCAGCGCATCGACATAATCGGTATTGATATCAACATCCTCACCCTTCGTTAGCGCATACGCATCTTCCATACTCTTCTCGGCGGTTGGGTAGTCGCCCTTCTTGACCAAACACTTGTAATACGTATCGAGCATTGCGCTGCGGGTACCATTATTGTTATCCCGGTAATCATCATCGCTCTCATACGAGGGCTTCTTCGCCATATCGAGATTATCGGTAAAACTGATGGCCTTTTTCGCCCAGTAAATTGCTTTGTCCACTTGCCCATCTAATCCCAGATACGCCTTTGAGAGGGAGTTGCAGGTGTTAGGAGCGGGGAAGATATTCTTATCCAAATAATCGGCCGCTTTATCGTATTCCTTCTTTGAAATGTACCCGCGTGCGATTCCGGCCTTAATCGGTTCAATATACATTGGCTTGGAATCGGGGAAATCTTTATTATATTTTTCCAGCATCGCGATACGTTTGTCCGGATCGGATTCGTCCATCATTGCCCGCAGACCCTCGCTTTCTGCGTAAGCTCCTTTCGGATTTACCATGAGTTCATCGTCATGCAATTTGTTGGCCGTAACGGTATCTCCTACGTATTTGTACCATAAGACAAAAGTGTACACACCCGATTTCTCGGATCGAAACCGCGGCATCACCTCATCAAGTTCCTTCCTCAGTTCTGCCTTAACGGAGGCATTATTACCTGCCTTTGTGGCGAGGTTCCAAAGAATCTTATACGGTTCAAAATTTCCGGGAAACAGTTCCTTCTCTTTCAGCGCCTCTTGCTTGCCGGCTTCCGCATCTTTGGTCTTGGCAAAACCATAATAGTTACCATTCAGCAATGCGCTTGCCAAACTGACGTGAGCGCCTTGCATTACTTTTCCATCGGTACCATACACCATCGCACTCCATGCATCGCCGGAATTATCGTCGGTTTTGTCTCCTGCCTTAAACTGAACAAACAGGATATTCGCCTTCTTTTCAGCAAGAGTGGTTGTGGATGTCCACGAATAACCATCTTTCGTCATCGGCAATTCGACCAGCAACGGGGAATCGCCATCGCGGCCGATCAACAATTGCGCTTTGATTGATGGGACGTTCTTAAACGTCGCCTTCATGGGCGAGCTATTGTAGGTAATGACGATCTTATCGCCGGCCTTCGGCTTATCGGGTGAAATTGTACAAACGCTAATACTTTCCTGTGCGAGCGCTGCGCTGCAGACAAAGCAGAGAATGATGGCAAGATATTTTTTCATGCGAAATTCCGTAAAAAGACTGCGTGAGAGGTTAATCTAGTGGAGAAAAGTAGCGAATAATGGGGTTAATGTCAATGAAGGATAACGGCTGGTAGTGGGGCAATTTGAAACTTATTATAGGACCTCCCCTACCCCCTCCTTAAAAACAGGAGGGGAATGTTTCAATTTGCCCCACTACCCGATTTTAAGCAGGGTTGACACTTCCTTAATCGTTCAGTAACATTTGCGCTTTATCTTTATATGGACAATTATCTCCCATGCAATCATGAACCCATCCCCCGACACGCCCGAATTTGCTATCGCCATCACGGATGATTTCACGCTGGATGATCTTATCCAGCGCATTCCATCAATCGATCGTTTGGTGCAATGCCGAGATTTGATCGGAACGTTTCTTCGTTATGAGACCGATACGCTTGTCATTGCCGAGAATGAGATTCCTATCGGTATGGTGACACACCGAAAGGTAGCCGATTCGCTCGCCACGCAATTTGGCTATGCGCTCTTCGAGCACCGCTCCGTCACCGAACTGATGGCGACGGATTTCCTTGTTGTCGAAAGCAAGACTTCCATTCTGGACAGCTTTGGACCGGCGCTACGGAGATCAAAGGAAAGCTTATATAACGATATCATCGTTGTTGAAGAGGGGAGGTACCGGGGATTGCTTTCGATTGCCCGATTGATGGTAGAGCAAGCACGCCGAATTCGCACACAGGTGGAGCAGCTTGAACGCGCCCGCGTGATGCTCATGAACACCAATGCAAAATTGAACCAAAGTACATCGGACCTGCGCCAGACCGAAGCACAGCTCCTTCAAGCCGAAAAAATGGCCAGCATTGGCACACTCGCGGCAGGGATTGCACATGATTTTAATAATATGCTGGGTACGGTTGTGGCGGGAGCGCACATGATCCGCACGACACTGTCTCCCGAGGCGCCATCGCTGAGATATTGCGAATATATCGAGAAGGCCGCGTACCGGGCGCGTGATTTGACGCAGCAAATGCTCCAATTCTCTCAAAAAAATATTGTCAATCTCCACCCCATCTCGATCAATGAAATTATCGATGAGGCGATTAAGATCCTCAGCCGGACGATCGGCAAGAATATCGAAATCCGGTTGGAACTTCACGACCATCTCCCGCCGATCATTGCGGATGAAACCCAAATACAACAGGTTATCATGAATCTCGCCCTCAACGCGAGAGATGCAATGGCCGATGGCGGCGTATTGACGATCGGTTCCGGGGTGATCCAGATTGATGAAGAGTATTGCAAGCGATTTTCAATTCTTCACCCCGGCGAACATGTCCTCCTTCAGGTATCCGATAGCGGGTGCGGCATATCTCCGGAGCATCTGTCCAAGATTTTCGATCCGTTCTTCACAACGAAAGGGATCGGCAAGGGAACCGGTCTCGGACTTTCGGTCGTGTACGGAATTATTACGAGGCATAAAGGCATCATCGACGTCACAAGTGAGATCGGCCTCGGCACGAGGTTTTCGCTGATCTTTCCGCGTGCGGACGAGGAAGCCCAAATTTCCCAAAAACAGCTCAATGTTGAATCACCCGTTCACGGAACCGGCAGAATCCTTATCTGCGACGATGAAGAAAGCTTGCTCTTAGTGATGGGTGAATGCCTCCGCTCAATCGGGTACGAAACTATCCTCGTCAATAACGGGACCGATGCGGACGCGATTTACAAAGACAAATGGCAGGAGATAGACCTGGTATTACTGGATATGGCAATGCCCGGAATCGGCGGTTTGGAAACTATGCGCCTCCTGAAGCAGACCAATCCGAGGGTGCCGGTGGTTATCCTCACCGGCTATTCCGATGATGATCGGCTGCGGCAGGTAATGCTGGAGGGTGCGCTGGACGTCGTTCGCAAACCGGTCGATGTCGCCAATCTCTCGATTCGTATAAAATCTGCCTTCGACAGCACTCAGACGGCCTCGACTGTTTCGGCAGGCAACGGAAGAGACCCGCAGAATACCCGGCCCACGCTTTTGACGACATCTGAAATGCAGTAGATTCCATTCCCAGGAACCGCAACATGCAATAGTTTAGTTTATTGTTGCATGTGTCATAGAAATATATTATATTATGATGTGGAGGGAAACAGCTCGGCATCAAGTCACGCGAGAATAACACCATCTTTGGACAGCTTCCGACACATGTCGATCCCTCTCCTCCAAAAATCCAAAAGACTTTATATTTTGCTTAAAACAGGTGCAAACACCCCCAAATACCCCCACATTTGGCGACAAAAATTGGTGCTAAGAGTATATATATACTGGAGTTACGCTTGGAGGAAATAAACACTTCTGAACCTTGATTTACCTGATTAACTTGATTATTCTTGATTTGGATGGCTGAAATCGTGAACCGTCGAGAAGACTGCCCACCTTTTGCCCTCGGTGAACTTGCACGATGAGAGATCAAAATTATCAGTTTGTCATTCCCCCCATTTTTTGCTAATATACATATCTAATCTTAAGAGTTAATTAAAACCCTATGAAATCAACTCTTTTCCTCCTATTCTCGGTTGTTTTTCTTTCGCTGGCGTTCGCTCAAGAACCGCCTCCGAAAACATTCACCCGCGCGGATACGCTCCGCGGCATGCTTCGACCCGAACGCACCTGCTACAAACTGAACTACGAACACCTCGACGTCAAGATCGATCCTGCGACGCAGTTCATCACCGGCACCAACACCATGCGCTTCCGGATGGATTCGACGTACAACCGTATGCAGGTGGATCTGTTCGCGAACATGAAAGTCGATAGCATCGTGCTCGATGGCAAAACAGCGGTACCGTACACGCGGGAGTTTAATGCGGTGTTTTTGAATCTTCCCTCTGCATTGGAGAAAGGTTCGATGCACGAGATCGCATTCGCATACTCCGGCGCGCCGCAGGTTGCCAAGCGTCCGCCGTGGGATGGCGGCTTCACGTGGCGGAAAGATTCCGTCGGCAACCCATGGGTGTGCGTCACCTGCCAAGGGACAGGCGCATCGCTGTGGTGGCCGAAC
>DATGFY010000414.1:0-1879 GCA_035308785.1 Bacteroidota bacterium
GGTGATTCCCGTGCTGTTTGCCTACGGCGGTTGGCAGACATCGAATTTTATCGCGGGCGAAATCAAGGAGCCCGAGAAAAATCTTCCACGCGGCATGATTCTCGGCGTCCTCGGCGTAATTGCGTTGTATGTTTCAGTGAATATCGTCTATGTGGGCGTTCTGGGAACAGACGGGCTGCCGCAAACCTCCACCCCTGCCACGGCGGTGATGAAGCTGGCGCTTGGCGATCTTGGCGCGCGCATCATTGCTATCGGGATTGCGATTTCTACACTCGGCTTTTTAAGCCAATCGATTCTTACGGGTCCACGAGTATATTATGCGATGGCGAAAGATGGTTTGTTCTTTAAGTCGGTTGGCAGCGTGCATCCAAAATCGCGGGTGCCTGTAGTTGCAATAGTTGTGCAGGGAATTTTCGCTATAGTGATTGCGATCTCCGGCAAGTATGAGCAGATTCTCAATTACGTCGTCTCGACGGATTTCATTTTCTTCGGGCTTTCGGCAACGTGTATTTTTGTGTTTAGAAAAAGAGATGCCCTCTCCGGATCCACCCTAAACACTGGAGCGGCATCGCGTTTTCGTACTCCCGGGCATCCGTACACGACGATCTTTTTTGTGGCGGTGTGCTGGCTTGTGGTGCTTGATACACTCTATGCATATCCCGCAAATACGTTGATCGGTTGGGGGATTATGCTGGCGGGGATACCGGTGTATGTTTATTGGCAGAAGAAGAATAAGGTAAACCCTCTCCCCTCCGCCTGACGGCGGCATCCCCTCTCCCACAGAACGGGAGGAGGGAGTCATCCTGAGCGTCAGCGAAGGATCTCCGACTTCAGTTGGAGCTCAAACGTGGGAGATTCTTCGTGAACGCTTTCGCGTTCGTGCTCAGAATGACAAGCAAATTATGAAACATTTTCCATAGGGCAGACATTCATGAGAACGATGCACTCCGAGTATATGGAATTTGCGAAATTCCATACGCACTCTAAATACAATCTTGCGGTGAGCGGGATTACGGCATATCCGTTGACCGATTTGCCATTCGACAAGAACGATTTACTGGCTCCGGGGCAGAGTTATTGGGGACACAAACCGCTGCTGGAGGAAATCTCCAAGCGCTACGGAGTCGATCCGAAGAACATTGTTCATTCGTTCGGCACGTCGATGGCGAATTATTTGGCGATGATCGCGATTCTTGAACCCGGCGATGAGGTGCTGTTGGAGCATCCGGTGTATGAACTGATACTCTCTGCGCTTGAGTTTGTCGGCGCGACGGTGAAGCGCTTCCATCGCCAACCGGAGAATGGGTATGCAATCGATACCGCCGAGATTAAGAAGCTAATCAGTCCACGGACGAAACTGATTCTCGTCACCAACCTCCATAATCCGAGTGGTGTGTATCTTTCGGAAGATGCTCTGCGTGAAATCGGCGAAATCGCAAAATCGGTAAAGGCGTACGTACTTGTTGACGAGGTGTATTTGGATGCGGCATTTTCGCTCAAGCCGCGGACATCGTTCCTTCTCGGAGATCAGTTCATCGTTACAAGCAGTTTGACTAAGGTCTATGGCTTGAGCGCCTTGCGGTGCGGATGGATCTTTGCGAATGAGAAACTCGCCCACGCAATTTGGCGGATGGTGGACTTGATGTACGTGGTCCCCTCCCATCCGATGGAGCGGCTGAGCGTAACTGCGTTTAAGAATTTGGATGCCGCCTATAACCGCTCGAAATCGATCCTCGAAACAAACCGCAAGCTGCTAAACCAATTCCTGGATTCATGCACAGCGCTTGAGGTGAAGAAGCCGGAATTCGGCACGACGATCTTTCCGAAACTCAACGGCAAGAGCGTCGAGAAACTTCACCAATTACTCCGCGACAAATAC
>DATGFY010000415.1:0-3063 GCA_035308785.1 Bacteroidota bacterium
GAAGTTCGCGCGCAATGCCTCGCGAAATGGTTCGATCTCTCCGTGCTCGTAATGCTTATCTACTAATTTCTGCAAATTCTCATCGAGCATTTCCAGAATATCTTCACGCAGCCGCTCGCCCAGAAGGGCATGGCGTCTTCGCGAATACACAACCTCGCGCTGCTGGTTCATCACATTGTCGTATTCCAGCAGCCGTTTACGAATCGCAAAGTTATTCTCTTCAACCTTCCGCTGGGCGCGTTCTACGGACTTCGTAATGATCGAATGTTCGATCATATCGCCCTCTTTCAACCCAAGACGCTCCATGATGCCGGCAATACGGTCGCTGCCGAACAGGCGCATCAGGTCGTCTTCGAGCGAAAGATAGAATCTCGATGAACCGGGGTCGCCTTGACGGCCCGATCGTCCACGCAACTGGCGATCGATTCTGCGCGCCTCATGCCGTTCCGTGCCGATGATATGCAACCCACCTGCATCGGCAACTCCCGGCCCAAGCTTGATATCCGTTCCGCGTCCTGCCATGTTGGTGGCGATTGTAATTGCGCCCGGCAGGCCGGCATGCGCAACAATCTCCGCTTCTCGCGCATGCTGTTTTGCGTTCAACACATTATGCGGAACCCCGGCACGTTTGAGCATTCGGCTCAGCGTTTCCGATACCTCGACGCTTGTGGTTCCTACAAGAACAGGCCTGTTTAGTTTCCGAAGCTCTTCGATCTCTTTGATTACTGCATTAAACTTTTCCCGCTTGGTCTTATAGACAACATCTTCAGAATCGGTACGGGACATCGGCCTGTTGGTCGGGATAACAACGACATCCAGTTTGTATATTTCATAAAATTCGGAAGCTTCCGTTTCCGCGGTACCCGTCATGCCTGCGAGCTTCTTGTAGAGACGGAAATAATTCTGCAGTGTGATCGTCGCCAGCGTTTGCATATCGCGCTCAACTTTCACGCCTTCCTTTGCTTCGATTGCCTGATGCAATCCGTCGGAATACCGACGTCCGGCGAGCAATCTGCCGGTGAACTCATCGACAATCATGACCTTGCCGTCTTCCGAAACCACGTATTCATCGTCCTTCTCGTAGAGCGAATACGCCCGAAGGAGCTGTGTCACCGTGTGGATACGGTCGCTCCGATCGGCATAAACCATATTCAAATCATCTTTTTTCTGTTGCTTCTGCTGATCGGTCAGCGTCGTGTCTTGCTCAATGACAGCAATCTCAGAACCAACATCGGGCAGAATGAAGAAATCTTTTTCCTGACCGGAATTAGAAAGCAGCTCGCGCCCTTTGTCGCTCAAATTGATGGAATGATCTTTTTCATCGATTGCGTAATACAGTTCATCATCGATTTCGTGCATCCGCGCCGATTGATCGCGGAGATATTCGCTCTCCGTCTGCAGCATCAATTTTTTCTCGCCGGCCTCGGAAAGGATTTTCGTCAGGCGCGGGTGTTTGGGCAAGCCGCGGTACGCGCGGAGAATTTGAATTCCAGCCTCTTCGCGTTTGCCTTCTTCAAGATACTTCTCCGCCTCGGCAGTGATCTTATTTACGTACGTTTTTTGAGCATTGACCAACCGTTCAACACGGATTTTCATCTCGGCGAACTTATGGTCTTCCGAGCGAACCGGCCCGCTGATAATGAGCGGCGTCCGCGCCTCATCGATCAATACTGAATCGACTTCGTCAACGATCGCATAAAAATGGCCGCGCTGAACGAGATCGTCCGGAGAGACAACCATGTTATCACGAAGGTAATCGAAACCAAACTCGTTGTTCGTGCCGTAGGTGATATCGCAGGCATATTCCTTCCTGCGCTGAACCGGCTCCATCTGCGATTGGATGCAACCGACGGTCAATCCGAGGAATTCAAAAATCTTGCCCATCCATTCGCTATCGCGCAAGGCGAGATAATCGTTCACGGTAACGAGGTGGACTCCGCGCCCCGCAAGCGCGTTTAGATAGAGCGGCATGGTCGCAACAAGCGTCTTTCCCTCGCCCGTCGCCATCTCGGCAATCTTTCCTTCGTTAAGCACAGCTCCACCGATGAGCTGAACATCGAACGGCACCATGTCCCACACAATTTTATGGCCTGTAACTTCCCACGAGGTACCTACGAGCCGTCGGCAGGTCTCCTTTACAACAGCAAACGCCTCCGGTAACAGTTCCGCAAGCGTATCGTTCGTAATTGTATCAATTTCTTTTTGATACTCCTCGATCTGCTCGTGAATCTTCTCGCGTTCTTCAAGAGGGAGATCGATGTTCGTGAGATTCTCTTTAAGAGAAGCAATCTCATCGTTATGCTCCTTAAGAGCGGCGGCAATGCGCTCCCGAAACTCAACTGTTTTCGCCTTCAGTTCATCATCAGAAAGCTTCTGATATTCTTCAAAGTGCCCATTGATCTCATCGACGATCGGAGTGATACGTTGGACGTCTTTTTCAGACTTGCTGGGGAATATTTTAGATAGAAAACCTAACATTTAAGACCTAATTGTGATATGGAAACCCTCAAACCGAATAAAATTTAACCATTTTTGGTATGATTACAAAATTCCATATTATAGACGTACCAAACTAAGCCAAATTCTCATGAATCGACGACTTCAACGATATAATCTAATATACTCATATTCATTCGGTCTTGTTATCTGGCTATTCTCTTCTCTATTCCTTGCTTTTGGAATGGCATCCGGTAAGGGATCCGCTCTTAAATCTAATGCCGGAGAAAAGACAACACTAAGCACTCTGCGCGAGGAAATTCATAAGATACTGGACGACCCCCAATTCGCCTCTACGCTCACCGGTATCGAGATCGTCTCTTTGAAGGATGGGAAGACAGTCTTCTCTCAAAATCCCGGAAAACTTTTCCATCCCGCTTCTAACATGAAGATTCTTACAACCTCCGCAGCGATGGCAGAGCTCGGCACGTTCAAATATCATACCATCCTTTCCACCAACGGAAGAATTGCAGACAGTACCCTCCACGGTAGCTTGTTCGTTAAGGGTGGAGGAGACGGCATCTTCTCAATGGAGAATATCGATTCCCTCTCCGCATCGATTGCCGG